>CALXYT010000026.1 GCA_944393045.1 uncultured Succinivibrionaceae bacterium
TGTAAGACCTACAAAAGTAGGCTAGATTTGTTGATACTAGAAACCCCCGCATTTATGCGTGGGGAGTATGTCATTAACTTTGCTATTCTTTAGTCTAACTAGTTTGTAACGTTGTTGCTATAAAATTGCGACTGTTATGTTTTTTTGCTTTCTTTTACTTTTAAGGTCATATCAAGCACAATAGTATTACCTAAATTCAGTTTTGGGTATTGTTTTGCGCCCTCTATAACAGGTTCATTAAAGAGTTTGCGCTCATGCTCAGGCATTTCTTCATAAAAGTAAGTGTTAAGTGCAATAAGAAAGACGTTTTTACTAATTTGTACTTTAATGGTAGGTGGTAAACTTTCATAAAAAGTTGATGCGCTTAATTCTTTTTTAATTAGCACCTCTTTAAGATACTTTTCAATTGCTTCATCTAACGGCTCTTTAGTAATAGCCTCAGTATAGGTATTAGTAAGTGTTTTAAATAAACTTGCTTTAGGAAGTTCTTTAGGACTTGAGAGTTCTTTTGATTCCTTAAGGCTTGGGATAACGGAGGTTAAAAGTGGTAGCTGCTCATCTATAGTTACATTGGGATGGACATGTAGTTTTAAACTTTCTGCTTTTAAAAAGAGGGTAGGGATATTATCCTGCGACACAAAGTTATCAGGCTGATATCCCTTATAACGATAATAAAGTTCCGCAAAAGCTTTTAAGCGAGATGTTTTAGTATATTGCTTTCTAAATTTAGAAAGTAAATCACAAAGTTGTCTGAGAATACTATTAAGCTTACTTTGGCATTTAGCAAGTTCCGTTAGAAGGTCAATGCATAATAAGCGATAAAGGGCAATATCATCATTAGCCTCATGCACAAGCTCCATTAGTTCTTTAGCGTTAAAGGAGGTTAGATTATCTACTAAATCGCTCGCAAGTTTTATGGCGACCTCGTTTTCGACTATCTTGTCACTTAAGTTTTGCACAAAACCAAATTGCGTTTGTAATCTATTACTTAAACTTCTTATTGCCCCTTGCGCCTCAAAAATCACCTCTAAAATTATTCCTTCCAGATCATCAAAAGTCTTTTGAGCACTGCTACTTTCCCCACGTATAAGGCAGGTGCTGTAGTTTTGGCTTAAACGTTTAATAAAGGGAAGGCGAGATTTTAAGTTTACATCAATAAAATTGCCATTTTCAATGCGCAGAGCACCACTAAGCATTTTATTTAATAAAGGGTTTATGCGATAGCCATGCGATGATGGTATGATAATTTGTAAATCTTTCAATTCACAAAAAGAATCGTAATTATCAATATTATAATCGGTTAAATTGCCATTATAAGCCTTAGTAATAAGACTGCTGCCATCTTTAAGTGATTTAAAAAACCTTTTAATAAAAAGCTCATTACCTGCGATGGTATTATCATGCATCATTGAAGATATCCTCCTCAATAAACTCTTTATTTAAGTTTAGATTTTCTTGAAATCTCTTATCATGAGCATATATAAAGTCAATAACATCGTAGATATATTCAATTTTACCAGTAGTAAGATAAACACCAGCGCCCTTAATAGGTTCGATAATAATCCCATAACGCTCAAGAGTATCTAATAAAATTACGATATTCTGAGCAATGGAGGTGCCTCGTTTTTTAGGGGTTAATAAGAGCATTAGATTATTTAAACGTTCTTCAAGTGAGGCATTTTTTTCAACTTGCAATGTTAGCTCCGCCTTAGAGATTTGCTCGCCACTTAATAAAGGATTATCACGCAAACTTGCATCCATAATAAGGAGAATAAACTCAACTATATGGCGTAGCTGATTGCGAATAGTATTAAATTCAGTAATAACCTTGGTGCGTTCGTAATCTTTTACTTTATCCCATATTAAAAAATATACCGAATGATTAGCGGTTGATGATACTTTGCGGTTTAAGAGCGCTAATGTTTGGTCAATAACTCTACGAGTTTTTGGATCCTCGAGGTCCTTAAAACTTTTAGGGGCAGTAATAGGACAAATAAATTCTCCTCTAAGGAGTTTTTCAATAGTTTCTCTAATCATTATTAACCTCCTTAGCAGCAGTTAATGAGGCAAGATTTACCGTGTTTTCTGATACAAAAACGCCTTCACTTCTAGTTGGGGCAATGCGATAAATCGTCTTAAAATATTTAGCAAGGCTCATATTTGGGACAGTTGAAACCATAACAATGTTATTAGCATTCATTACTTTAATTAGGCGATTGATGTTCTCATTCGCAAGTGCCCCCATTTCATCTACTGGTAAATGGATATTGATATGCTCTCTATTGCGTGATTCATGGATTAAACCAATATAAAAAGCGCACATTAGTAAAAAGTTAAGCCCGTTAGAACTTAAGTTCTCAAGTTCATTAGCAGTTGTTGCTTTATATTGCTTACCTTTTTCAACTATCTCAAAAACTACGGTAAACAGTTCATCAATTTCATTTTGTAATTGCCCATTTTCAAATTTATCAGCTAAGGTTTTAAGCTTTAGAGTAAATTCCTCATCAGGTAATTTACCACTTAAAGCATCTTCATTAACATAATCAAGATAATAATCGGCAATTGATTCAATAAATTCCCAGGATGCCATATTTTTAATTTGCGGCTCAAGGCTTATATTAAAACTATTAAAAGCATCAAATTGCAAGTTTTCAGAGACAATCTGTGAAAGTCTCTTACTGAAGCCCTTTATCTTATTATCAAAATTGCGGAGCTGATAATAATATTGATTTATCATATGGGCAATGTTACGAGCATTATCAATTAAAAGATGTCTTTGATTTGGTAGGATGCGCTCAAGTAAGGTTACTGAGGCATTAGCCTCTAAGATTAACTCTTTTAAGTTTGCTGCCATAAAGTTATAGTCTGCTAGAGCCTCTTTACCACTTTTTGCTTCATGCCAAAGCTCAAAGATGCTGCTGACACGATAATCAAATAAGGTGCTAGAGATAGTTTTTAGTTTTTCAGATAAGGTGTTGCGAGCTGAGGTAAAGTTCTTATAATTTTCTGTCACCTCAGAAAGCAGCGTGTTTAAGCTTTTAGAAGACTCGTAATGCTCTTTTATATCGCTAAACTCCTGGCTTGTTTGATACTCCTCTAAAATTAAGGAGTTATCCAGTAAAAGCTTAATTTTATCTTTAACACTTTGTAAGTTTGTAGAGAGTTCTTTACTACTATCGCTAATAGCTTTAAGTTTTAAGGTATATTCTTCTATTGACTTCTCACCTTGTTTTTTTAAATGATCTAGCGCATCTTTACTACTTTCCTCGGTGCTTACTAAACTGTTGAGCTTTTCACGTTCCGTGGTAATGCTATCACCATAAAGTTTGAGCCACTTTTCATATTCTTCCGCTAAAGAGCTATGTTCTTTGATAGCCTCAAGCTCACTTTCTTCTTTTTTAATGCGTTCTAAGATAGTATCGATTAAAGAGGTATCAAGATCCTCTTTTGATAACTGAGCTTTAATTAAAGCTTCGATTTCAGCGGTGCGCTTATGATATTGCTCATTGATAGTTGCTAACTTTTTATTTATGTCCTCTACTTTTTCAGCTAACTGTGCATTTTCTTGGGCAATATCATCTTTAAGAGCGTCTTCAAGCTTATTAAGCTTTAAGGTAAAGTCATTGGTGATGTTATTTTTAGTAGAGGTTAATTGGGCAATTTCTTCATTGAGAGAAGTAAGTTTATCATTAAGAGCTTGTTCTTTTGCTTCTTTTTCTGAGGCAATAGATGCTCTTACCAAATTTTGGCGATGAAGTAGGTTAGTAAGTGCTTTTTCATCTTTAAGCTCATTATCGTAGCGAGTAAGAGTATTATTGATATTATCCAGGTTACTTGCCAAAAGCTTGGCTTCGTCTATTAAGCTATTATATTCCCCTGAAAGATTACTTAATTGTTCCTTGGCATTAAAAAGCTCAGTTTCAAGCTTTTTCTTAGGATCTTGCATTAAAATTGCTTTAGTATCAAGGGTTATATTACCAATATTTATAATATCATCATTACTATTAGCCATCTGGTTAGTTGCTGCTAAAGCATCATCCATAACTTTGGTATTAGGATCAAGATCGCCTCTAATAAGAAGTTTTGGGTTTATTACTTTACCAATAGTATTTTCCCAGTTAGGTACATTGGTATTTAAAAATCCTGCTAAATAACTTTGATCATTAGATGTTAAAATTTCAAGTTCCCTGATGCGCTCTTGCAAAGGATTAAGGGTGCGATTTATTACTCTAATTCTTTCATGCATAGCATGAAGTTGCCCTTCAAGGGTAGATTTTTCAGTTATTAGTCCTAAAACTTTTTGTAAATTCTTATCACGCTCCTGCTGTAAATTACTAATGGCTATACTTAGCTCTTCAGCTTGCCTGGTAAGATTTTCATTTGCTGTTACATGCGCCAAAGAATTTTGGGTAAGCTCTTTTTCATTATTAAGCTTACTTAAATCCATTTCTAAATTATATAAAGCTGAAGTGCGATTTAATTCAATTGCATGCTTATTTTCAGCAAAGTTTTTATTTAGTAAAGTAATTTGCGTCTCAAGAGATGTATTAAGTTCTTTAATCTCATATTCAAGAGCTAGCGTTTTTTTAGTAAAATCCTCTTTATACTGCTGCTCTTTGGCTGAAAGCTCTCCTTTTATGCTATCAACTTTACTATTCATACTATTAAGTGTTTCTTTATCCTGGGCAATAGTTTTAGTAAGCTCAGTAATTTCTTGTTGTTTACTTAACCATAAAGGAGCTTTTTGTTCTTGATACTTGTTTTTTTGTGTTAAAAGTTTCTCAAGATAAGTTTTTTGACGCACAATTGCTTCTTGCGTTGCCAAACAGTCGGCACGTAAGTTACCTAATTCTTTTTCATGCTGCGCTAAAAAGTCAGTTTTTTCTATTTCAATACTATCTTGCTTAGCTTTAATAAGACCTGCATCTTGTAAAAGCTTATCTTGGAGCACGGTTAAATCAAGTAAATTATCTTTAAGCTTTTGATAGCTTTCTAGTAGAGTATCACGATTTATAGCAATGATTTTTAGTTCACTATCAAGTTTATCTATAGCCCTAAAAGATGAGACATCATCACAAAAATTTCTAATATCTTGTTCTTTAAGCTGAAGTTCTAAATTGCTATGATCCTTTTTCATGATTTCAGCTAAGAGTTTTTTGATATTGGTAAAGTTTACTTTACGAGTAATTAAGCTATGGGTAATGCGCTCAATAAACTTTAATTCATTACAACCAGAACTTAAGCTATAAGCATAACGCATTTGTCCATTATCGCCTTGAGGAATATTTTGGATAATCGCACGATAGGCATCGATAGTAGTAACTAAACTGGCAGGCTTTATGTCTTTAGCTTGCAAAGTCTTTTTATACTCCTCATATGTTTTTATGCGATAAAGACCATTACTTGCAAGAATCGTATAGTCCTCAAGGTTAAAAGCACAAGGCACAAAACGATAGGAAAGAGTGGTGTTAGCTGCATTATTAGCGCTATTTGTAATAATTACATGGACATTTGCGCCATTAGCATTGATGTAATCAAAGATAATGGCGCTATCATCTTCTGGTAAATAATAGCCACTAAAGCTTTTTTTATTATTACCAGTTGCTGTTATTTTGCCAGGTTCAAGTCCGTAAAAGAACGGTAATAAACGAAGTAGTGAGGTTTTGCCGGCTCCATTATCACCATTTATTTGGGTATGAGTGCTTAGATTAAATTCAAATATCTTATTTTCAGGTGTCTGAATATAGGAATTGATAAGAATAATACGTTGTAACCCTGGTACTTGCGTTGTTGTGGTCATAGCTGTCCTTGCAAAATGCTTGTGATTTTTTTGGGTAATTATACCACAAAGAACGTAAATTCCTTTTTTTGCCACTAAATTTGTCTAAGGTGAAGATAGAGGTGAAATGCGATCTAGTTAAAGCTTTCTGTAGCCTTGAGGATTGTGCTATAATAATTAGGACTATTTAACATTATTTTAATAAGTTTCATTAGGGTTTTACTCATGATCCCACAGCTTTTACCACAGAATGTTACAGATCCCCATTATTTAGATTTCTTCACTATGCTAAAGAGTGAGCATTTTTCTGGAGATATTGAATATTCTTACAGCGCACGTTTAGCTATGGCAACAGATAACTCTGTTTATCAGCTTTTGCCTCAAGGCGTAATTTATCCACGTAATATTAACGATATTCTGGTGTTGGTTAAACTTGCTAATCGTCCACAATTTGCCGATATTAAATTTGCTCCACGTGGAGGTGGTACAGGAACAAATGGCCAATCGTTAACACCTTGGGTAGTGGTTGATATGTCTCGTCATATGCGAAAGATTTCAGATCTAGATGTGCAAAACAGAACTGTGTGGGTTGAGCCTGGGGTAATTAAAGATTACCTTAATAAAGAAATTAAGGAATACGGGCTATTTTTCTCTCCTGAATTGTCAACTTCTAATCGTGCTACCTTAGGAGGTATGATTAGTACTGATGCCTCAGGTCAGGGTTCTTTAAAATATGGCCGTACTAGCAGGCATGTTTTAGAGATTGAAATGGTGCTTAATGACGGTTCTTTAGTACTCTTTAAGCCTTGTTCTGGTAAAGAGTTACAAGAAAAGCTTGAGCTTGATACCATGGAAGGGAAGATTTATCGCACTCTTTATGAAATTGCTACTACCAAAGCTAATGAAATTAAAGAGACTTTCCCTAATTTAAATCGTTTCTTAACTGGATATGATTTAAAGCATGTTTATGATGCTGCTACTGATACTTTAGATGTAACTAGAATAATTTGCGGTTCTGAAGGTACACTTGGTTTTATCGTGGGCGCAAAACTAGATTTAACCCAAATTCCAACTTTTAGAGCGTTAGTTAATATCAAATACGATTCTTTTGATTCTGCCCTTCGTCATGCGCCTTTAATGGTTAAAGCACAGGCATTATCAGTTGAAACTGTTGATTCCAAAGTTTTAAATCTTGCTAGAGAAGACATTGTTTGGCATAGCGTAAAAGATTTAATTACCGATGTTCCAAATATGCAGATGGCTGGGATAAATATTGTTGAGTTTGCCGGGCTTGATGATAAGGAAGAGATGGCAAAACTTAATGCTCTTACCGATATTTTAGATAAAGATTTAGCAAGTGGCAACGCAAAGAGTAAAGGAATAATTGGCTATCAAGTTTGTACGAACTTAAAGGATATTTTAGCAATTTATGCAATGCGTAAAAAGGCTGTTGGGCTACTTGGTAATGCGCATGGCAATCGTAAGCCTATTGCCTTTACTGAAGATACAGTGGTGCCACCTGAGCATTTAGCTGATTATATTGCCGAGTTTAGAGCGTTACTTGATTCTCATGGACTAACTTACGGGATGTTTGGTCATGTAGACTCTGGAGTATTACATGTAAGACCTGCCCTTGATTTATGTAACCCTGAAGAAGAAAAAACTTTACGCATGATTTCCGATAAAGTGGTAGCTTTAACTGCAAAATACGGTGGTATTATGTGGGGTGAGCATGGTAGAGGCTTTAGAAGTGAATATGGGTCAAAGTACTTCGGTAAGTTATTTGATGAGCTTAGAAAAGTAAAAGCTGCTTTTGATCCAAATAATAGAATCAACCCTGGTAAGATTTGTACTCCATGGGGAAATGATACTGATAAATTAGTAAGTGTTGATGCGACTAAGCGTGGTGCTTATGACCGTCAGATTCCAAGTAATGTACGCTCAAGTTTTAAAGAAGCGTTAAACTGTAATGGTAATGGTTTATGCTTTAGCTTTGATTTATCCTCACCTATGTGCCCAACTTATAAGTATATGGGCGATCGTAGACAATCCCCAAAAGGTAGAGCTACATTATTGCGTGAATGGTTACGTGAACTTGAAGAGGCAAAAGTAAATCCACTTTTAGAAGAAGAATTATTAAAGACCTCATCTTTTAATTTTAAGACCTGGCTTACTAGATGTGCTAACACTTTAAAGCATAGAGAAGATTTTTCTCATGAGGTAATGCAAGCCATGAGCGTATGCTTAGCTTGTAAAGCATGTGCTTCACAATGCCCAATTAAAGTAGATGTACCTGAATTCAGATCTCGCTTCTTTAATTTATATTATGGTAGATATTTGCGTCCAATAGGTGATGTATTAGTAAAAACTATTGAAGATACAGCACCTTTAATGGCTAAGACTCCAGGATTAGTTAATGCTGTAAACTCTTTAGCACCTGTTCGTTATATCGCTAAAAAAACTATAGGCTTTGTGGATATTCCTGCCTTAAGTTCCCCAAATCTTACCACTCTTTTAAAAGATACTAATGTACAAATCTTTGATTTAGATAAAACATCAAAGTATACAGCAAGTGAGCTTGAGAAGATGGTAATTATCGTGCAAGATACTTTTACCTCTGTTTACGATGCTCATGTAGTAACGGCATTTGTTAAGTTATTAACTAAGCTTGATAAAATTCCATTACTTCTGCCACTTAAGCCTAATGGTAAAGCGCTTC
The DNA here is from genome assembly GCA_944393045.1 of uncultured Succinivibrionaceae bacterium. Taxonomy (GTDB): domain Bacteria; phylum Pseudomonadota; class Gammaproteobacteria; order Enterobacterales; family Succinivibrionaceae; genus HGM20899. Next base: position 8,499 of record CALXYT010000026.1, read on the forward strand.
ATATTAGAGGTTATTTAAAGCAGTTTGCATCTGTAGCCTCAAATACTTCAGATTTTTTAAATCGAGTAGCAAAGCTTAATATTCCGATGGTAGGTGTTGATCCTGCAATGGTGCTTTGTTATCGTGATGAATATAAAAAGACTTTAGGTGATGCTCGTGGTAAGTTTGAGGTAATGTTAGTACAAGAGTGGCTATTAAAGAATTTAGCTGCCTTTACTAAAAAAGCTCCTACTAATGATGAGCAATATTATCTATTAGCGCATTGCACTGAAAAGACTTTAAAGCCAACTACCCATAATGATTGGCAGAGTATCTTTAAAGCTTTTAACTTAAATCTTACTCCTATACCGGTAGGTTGCTGTGGTATGGCAGGTCTATATGGTCATATGCGTGAGAATGAGGAGCGCTCAAAGAATATTTATTTACAAAATTGGGCACCAGTCTTTAAGAAATATGCCGTTAATAATTGCCTGGTAACAGGTTTTTCCTGCCGTGAGCAAGTAAAACGTATGGAAGGCGTTAAACCAAAACATCCTGTTGAGGTTTTAGCAGAGATGATAGAATAATAGTTACGTAAGATAGGATAAATTGTACTTTAGGGCATTAGCTAATGCCCTTTTTTAGTTTTAATACTATTAAATGGAGAGCGCGATGAGCAAAGATAAATGGGTTCTTGGCTTAACTGGTGGCATTGGTACGGGGAAGTCTGCTGTTAGTGCGCAGTTAGCTCGTCTAGGAGCGGTAATAGTTGATGCTGATGTTATTGCCAGAGAATTAGTTGCCCCAAAAAGTTTTGGGCTTGAGCAAATTGTAGCTCATTTTGGGAAAGAGATTTTGCATGGTGAGGATGGCAGTTTGGATCGTGAGTTATTGCGTAAGAAGGTATTTTCAGATAACAGGGCTAAAGAATTTTTAGATAATTTGCTGCATCCTTTAATTCGTGCTGAAATTTTAAGGCAAATTGACAATGCGCCTAAGGATTCAGTAGTAGTATTGGTAGCTCCATTACTTTTTGAGAATAAACTTGAGAAGTATACCGATTATATTCTTTGTATGTATGTATCTAGAGAAGTGCAGATTGAGCGAACCATGTACCGTGATAAATGCTCATATGAAATTGCCAGTAAAATTATCTCAAGTCAGCTTGATACCAGTAAAAAAATTGCCGCAAGTGATGAGGTTTTAGAAAGTAATTTTCCGACACTTGAGGCTTTAAATGATTATGTTTCAGAGCTTTATAAAAAATTTGTTGCCTTAAAAGATAAGCATTTAGGAAAGTAAAGTTTAAGGAAAAAGATAAGAAATTAAAAAGCTGAAAGAGTAGGGTAAAAGAAAATAATATAAGGGAAAAAAGAAAGGGAGCACATTTGCTCCCTTAAAAGTATGTAGTTACTTACTTTTTAATTCTTTGTACAGCCTCAATAAATGCTTGCTGAGCACTAATTGAACCTGCACGCTGCGCCTCGCCAACTAGATTCATAGCCTTACTAATATCACCTTCTGCCACAGCTTTAGTAATCAGCTCGTTATAAAACTTTTCAGTTTCAGGGAGCATCTTAGCCTGAGGTGCTTGGGCATTATTAGCGTTTGGTGTTTGCACAGGGTTGATAACCTGGTTATTAGTATTAGCTACAAAAGCTGCATTAGCATCATTAGGTGTATAAGTTTTACCTGAGGAATCAGTTGAGGTTACAGCAGTTGAACCTTCTGATTGAGATGATACAGAGTAAACCTCACCTGTTGCCAAAATAACGTTTTGCTGTCTGTTGCTCTGACCATTATCACCACCAAATAATGGTTCATCTAAGTAAGAAATTAGATTCTCAGTTAAAGACTCTTCTTGTTCCTTAAAGCTAAAGACAATGTTCATTTCCCCAATAGGTGAATGAGGAATTAAGATATCAGGAGCGTTAGATGGTATATCATTACGTAAAGCAATTGCTTGCTTGATTAGCGGGTTAATGATAGGGGTCTTAGTATTTAAAGCTTCATCGGTAGTATAAATTACCATATAGGCAAATTCACGACCAGGTTTGGCTGATACGTTATTGATAATAAGTTTACTTACTAAAAAGCCATTACCTAATTGGCTATCTCTAAACTTAAAGGCTGAAGGCTTTAAGGAACTAACTAATTTTTTATCTTTATTATAAAAGTCAATTCTTGGTAAGAAGGTTGTAGTACTTATCGATACATTAAATTGCATAGAAAGATAAGTAGTATTTAACGGTAATTGGAAGAGTCGGAAGAAACTTTTACCAGTACTAAAGTTATAAGCATCGGCATTATTAATATCAAAAAGGTAATCTTTGTCAGATGTTTTAGTAACACTTTCAATTTTATTAGTGCTAAAGATATTATCAACAGTTTTAGCTTGAGCTATTTGTTCTTTTGCTTCATCAACTGATAAGAAGGCAGGGCTTGATTCGGTAAATACTGAGGTAACTTTTGAGAGAGTAGAACAACCAGCTAAGATTGAACTTAAAAAAATACTTATAAATATAGATGCCAATAATTTATGTTGCATATTTCCTCCAATTAAACCAGCACTATTTTATCTTTAGAGATAGGTTTTTGCTAGATAAAGTTCAGAAATTTTGTAATATTTTGCAAAAAAAATGGTGCAAATATGAATAAGTTTGCCTCTTATAAAGAGGCGGATAATTAAAAAGGATTGAAGGAATTTATTTTTTGCGCAATAAAAGAGGTTATCGGACTAATAAAAAGTGCCATTAAAAAATCAGTTGTTTTAATGGATTTTAGTTTTAACAGACTTAATGCTGACATAATAATTAATACTCCGCCTGTAAGAGTGAGATTATTAAGAATGTAATCTGCAAAGGTATCGCTAATAATATAGCTGATGGTAAAAATGCTCCCTTGAAATATAAATAGCGTAAAAGCTGATAAGGCTATACCAATTCCAAAGCTTGCACTTAAGGCAATGGAGGTAATAAAGTCTAAAGAGGCATTGGTATAGAGCATGGTGTTATCGTTATTAAGCGCGCTTTGCATAGGGCCTACAATTGAAAGAGTGCCAATACAAAAAAGTAAAATAGCGCTTACAAGTCCTTCACCAAGACCTTTTGCATGTGAAAAACGCTCGGTAAGGGCAATAAATCTATCATGAAGTTTAAGCATGGAGCCGCATACTGAGCCTATTGCCATATTGACAATAAGAAGTACTAAGGAACCACCATTGCTATGGGCATTAACAGCTGCACAAATACCAACTGTTAATGCGCACATTCCCATAGCAGTAAATAAGGTTTCCTGCATATTGTTACTAACTTTTTGTTTTAAACATGCCCCAATACATGAGCCAATAATTATGGCGGTAACGTTTACGATAGTTCCAAGCATTATCATAGAAAATTATCCACTAAAAAAAGAGATAGAAAAATAGTTGCTAATTATAATTTAAATTAAAATCATTATGCTATAATAAGTTAGCTTTTTTAAGGGGATATGATTCCTCTTGGTTTATAAAAGCTGTGGTGGCGTAATGGCTTGAGGTATATTGGTTTTATACCTCAAAAAGATGGTTTTCTTAAGTGGAGTATCTATTTGAGAAAGTTATCATTCTAGGCACAAAGCGCTTGTCGGTAATAGATTTTATGGAAGTAACCATAATATAGTGTTCACCGTCTTACCGGAGGTGGCATTATAGAGACTATTACTTTAACTTATTAGTTTAAGCCTTAGGAGGCTTTATGGAAATGTTATCGGGTGCGCAGATGGTTGTTCGCACACTTGAGGATATGAATGTAGATAAGCTATTTGGTTATCCAGGTGGCGCAGTTCTACATATTTATGATGCTTTATTAGAATCTTCTAAGATTAAGCATATCCTGGCACGTCATGAACAAGCTGCGGTACATATGGCTGACGGTTATGCTCGTTCTACTGGTAAGGTAGGGTGTGTGTTAGTAACCTCAGGTCCAGGGGCAACTAATACTATTACTGGTATTGCTACTGCTTATATGGATTCTATTCCTCTTGTAGTATTAACAGGTCAGGTAGTAAGTTCGTTAATTGGTCAAGATGCCTTCCAGGAAGTTGATATGGTTGGTATTTCTCGCCCGGTTGTAAAGCATAGCTTCTTATGTAAGAAAGCAACTGATATTCCAGAGTATATTAGAAAGGCTTTCTATATTGCCTCAACTGGTCGTCCAGGTCCGGTAGTAGTTGATATTCCAAAAGATGTGCAAAATCCACAGCTTAAGTTCCCATATGAAAGCTTACCATTAAGCTCAATTTCAATGCGTTCTTATAATCCAACTTTAGTAGGTCATAAGGGACAAATTAAGCGTGCAGTTAGAATGATTGCCGAATCTCGTCGTCCAGTATTTTATTTAGGTGGTGGTGTGATTGCTTCTAATGCTTCTGAAAAAGTTACAGCTTTTGCCAAGAAGTTTAGAATCCCTGTAACCACAACTTTAATGGCCTTAGGTGCTTATCCAGGAACTGATGAGCTTTCATTAGGTATGCTTGGCATGCATGGTAATTATGCTGCTAATATGGCAATGCATAACAGCGATTTAATTATTGCCTTAGGTGCTCGTTTTGATGACCGAGTAACTAATAATGTAGCAAAGTTCTGTCCAAATGCTAAGATTATTCATGTAGATATTGACCCTTCATCAATTTCAAAGTGCGTACAGGTGGATATCCCAATTGTAGGCAATGTTGATACTGTGGTAGATCAGATGAACGATGCCGTAAAAGAATTGGGTATTGAGCAAGATCGCGAGGCCATGGATAGATGGTGGGAGGTAATAAATGGCTTTAAGGCAGAACATCCTCTTACTTATAAAGGTGATGGTACACCAGGTCTTATTCACCCGGGTAAGATTATTCAGGAAATTTATCGCGTAACTAAGGGTGAGGCGTTAATGGTAACTGATGTAGGTCAGCATCAGATGTTTTCCGCTCTTTATTATCCATTAAACAAGCCTAGAAAATTCCTCTCCAGTGGTGGTTTAGGAACTATGGGGTATGGTTTCCCTGCTGCTATTGGTGCTAAGATTGCCTGCCCTGAAGATGAAGTAGTTTGCATTACTGGTGATGGTTCATTTCAGATGAACTTACAGGAACTGGCAGTATGTTTACAGTACTCTATTCCTGTTAAGGTGGTTATTCTCAATAACCGTTCATTAGGTATGGTCAAGCAGTGGCAGATGATGTTCTATCAAGGTAGACAGAGTGAAAGTTATATGGACGCAGTCCCTGATTTTGTGAAACTTGCTGAGGCTTATTCACAAGTAGGTTTACGTGTGGAAAAAGAAGAAGAACTTGGTGATGTTTTAGAAAAAGCATTTGCTATTAAGGATAAGACGGTAGTAATCGATATTAAGACCGATCCTGATTCACGTGTATATCCAATGCAAATTGGAGGTGGTTCAATGGCTGATATGTTTATTAATAAGACGGAGCGTACCTAATGCGTCATATAATTTCCGTACTCCTTGAAAACGAGGCAGGAGCTTTAAGCCGAGTTGTAGGTTTATTTTCTCAGCGCGGCTTTAATATTGAATCTCTTACTGTTGCTCCAACTGAGGATGCAACATTATCAAGAATGACTGTTGTTACAAGCTGTGATGCAGACGAGGTAGAGCAGATTACTAAGCAGCTGCATAAACTTATCGATGTTTTAAAAGTTTGTGATTTAGCCGATTCAGGTCACGTAGAAAGAGAAATTATGCTTATTAAGATTAGAGCTAATACCCGTGATTTACGTGATGAAATTAAATCTATGGCAGATATCTTCAAGGGTACTATCGTAGATTTAACACCTGATTTATATACTGTCCAAATCATTGGTACCAGTGAAGATATCGATAACTTCTTAACAGCTGTTGCTAATGTGGCAGAAATTGTGGAAGTTATCCGTTCAGGGGTTTGTGGTATTTCTCGTGGTGAGCGTTCACTTCGTCCATAAAGAAGAATGATAAGTTAAAATAATAAACTATAATGAAATTAAAAAAAGGCAGGTTCAATTGGTGTTACCAGTTCCTGCCTTTTTCTGATTTATGGGCGGGGATAAAGTATACGTATGTGGTAAATAGTTACTTCGTAAGCGTTAAGTTAGTTATTGTCTTCTTCGGTTTTACCTTTAAGATTATCTTCGCGATTATCTTCAATATTAGCTACCAAATCCCCCTCAAAAACCTCATCTTTACCTTCAGTAACTTTGCTAGTAATTGTTTTTATGGAGGCGTAATTAAGTAGTTCTTCAGGTAATTTTTTATTACTGTTAATGCGTTCATTTAAATTATTACCTAAATAAACCAGGTTGCCGGTACCTGTGCAGAGCTGCTTTGTGGCATTAGTATAGGCAAGACGTGCTTTTTCAATTGAGGAGCCAACTTTTGTGAAGTTTTCTAAAAAGCCACAAAGCTTATCGTAAATCTTTTGGATTTGGGAGATTAAAAGTTTAACATCCTTATTATGGTTTTCAAGATCCCAAAGCTGCTTTGCAATGGCTAAAGAGCTTAGTAGTGTTGATGGAGTGGTAAGGGCTATATGCTTATTAAGAGCATAAGTAAGAATGGAGCTGTCAACTTGTAATATCGCAGCTAATGGTCCTTCTGCAGGAATAAACATAAATACCAGACTTGGGGAGTTTAATTTATCAAGCTCAGGATATTTACGGCCACTAAGAGTATCGATATGGTTGATTACTGCCTGCCTTAAACGTTTTAAGCAGGCAGAGCGTGAGGAATCATCTTTAGCGCTGCAATAGCTTACAAAATCATTAAGTGAGCATTTAGCATCAATGATAAGCTCGTGATTATTAGGAAGCTTTATAATAGCATCAGGGCGTTTATTATTATTTTCATCATCTTTATAGGAAACTTCTCTAAAGTACTCTTGATTTTTACGTAGTCCACTAGCCTCAAGTACCTTTTCTAATATAAGCTCGCCCCACATGCCTTGCATTTTTTTATTATTACTTAAAGCATTAGTTAAATCCTCAGCTTTTGCAGATAAGAGTTTTTGTGCTTCAACTAAAGTGGTGATATGGTTATTTAAAGTCGTACTTTGTTCAATAGAGCTTGAGCGAGTTTTAGAGATTTCTTCTTTAAATTCCTTAAATTCTTTATTTAAGGGGGTTAAGAGGGTAGTGAGCGTTTCGGCATTTTGTAATTTTAAGGATTGAGTATTAAGCGAGGTGATTTTTTCAGAGTGTAACTCTAGTTCTTGCTTAACTTTAGTTAAGGTCTCATTTAGTCTATCATCAAATTTCTGGGAGTTATCAAAAGCTATTTTTAACTGTGCATATTGTATGGCAAGATTGTTTTTTTCTTCCTGGAGCTTATAAAAATCAGTAGTTAATTTGCTTACTTGCATGTCTAAGTCATTTTTTTGTTTTTGTAAAAAATTAACTGTGGCAACTTGTTCGTTTATCTTACCAACATGCTGCAATTGATAATCATGAAGTTTACTAATCGTTGCTTTATATTGCTCAATGTTAGCAGTTAATTGCGTAAGCAGGGTATCTTTAGCTGATAGATCATTGCTTTTTGCTATAAGTTCTTTTTTTAAGGCATCTAATTTAATACTTACCCAGATTAAGAGTATAAGCATCATAAACAGTAGACTTATAAAAATTACGCTAAAAACAAGAAGGTTATCATTAATAATGGCAAGAGGTGACATAGTTGTAACTTTTTAGGTTTTATTAGGAGGTTGGTTTTTGTTATTGCTGTTCTTTCGTTCTTTAGTTTTTGAAAAAAATTAGTAGTGCCAAGCGAAAGTCTTGGCACTACTAATTTAGATGCTATTTAAGATTGTTTTAAGCCAGGTGAAACATTTATCTGTTGAGGCAATATCAACTTTTTCATCGGTGCTATGAGCATTTAAAATAGTAGGACCAATAGAGATGATTTCTAAATTTTTATTAAGCTTACTAAAGAGTCCACATTCAAGACCTGCATGAATGGTGATAATTTTTGGGTCAGTACTAAAGAGCTTATGATAAGTGCTTTTAGCAAGAGATAGTAAATGAGAGTCTTGGCTTGATTCCCAATTAGGGTAGGAGTTTAACGCCTTAATTTGGGCATGATTATCAGTAGCTATTTTAGTAAGTTTTTGTTTAATCACCTCAAAATCTGCCATTTCATTAAAGCGTGCTAGCAACTTAAAGTTAATTTGTCCATTCTCAAAACTAATAGTGCCTACATTAGCACTTAAGATTGGGTTATTATTAGCATCTGTTTTTAAAACTCGAGTATTTAGCGCTCTTAAGGCAATAATGGCTTTAGTTGATTTATCACTAAACATAATGTTTTGATTAGTAGTTTCTTCAACTGAAAAAACTACCTCGCCATCAGTTTCTTGATACATGGCTTTAATACGTACTATGGCATCATTTAAGATAGTGACAGCTTTCTTTAAAAATGCAGTAGGTAGGGCAATAATGGCACTGGCAGAAGATGGAATAGAATTTCTAACAATACCAGCCTCAATGGCACTTAAATGGACATTTACCTCTTCATTTGAGAGGGTGTTAATAATAGTTAGGAGGGCAGATCCTGCATTAATGCGTTTTTTGCCGATATCTATACCGCTATGACCACCAAGGGCGTTAGAGATAGTGATTTTTAAAGAGGCATAATCATCAGTAACTTCTAAAATATCAGGAGTAAGGGCAATATCATAAGAGATGCCACCTGCGCACCCAACGCATATCTCCCCTAAAACCTCAGAATCTATATTTATTAAGTAAGGATATTCAACTTCTGATGACACAAGGCGATTAGCGCCTACCATATCAGTTTCCTCGCCAATGGTAAAGATGGCTTTTATGGCAGGGAATAATGAAGTATTATCATCTAAAATTGCCATAATCATGGCAATACCGATACCGTTATCAGCACCTAAGGTGGTGCCATTAGCTTTAACATATTCATCACTAACTATTAGCTTAAGCGGATCTTTAGTAAAATCAAAATCTACATCATGATCTCTCACTGTTACCATATCAAGATGCGCTTGGAGCATAACAGGTGGATTATTCTTTTTATCAATAGATGCATCTTTATAAATAAATAGATTATCTTGCGAGATCTCGTATTTAAGGTTGCGCTTTTCAGCAAAGGCAATAAGGTGATCTGTTAGTGCCTGTTCATTACCAGAACCATGTGGAATAGCAGTAATTTCACTAAAAAATTCCCAAACTTTTTGAGGGGCAAGATCTGATATATTAGCCATGATAATCCTTTATAAAGATAAATTTTTGTTAAAGTTATCATAGCGCAAAAAAATGATAATTAAAATATATGACCAGTACTATCAGAAAGATTTTCTTAAAAATAAGAGTTTAGCTGTAAAAAATTCTGCTTAAAATTGAGAAAGTGTAAAAAAGAAAGTTACTTATAAAAAAGAGTATGACTCAAGTACTCATCCAATAGCTGATGAATACTTGATAACAGAAAAATTATTCTACCTGATTACCGCCATTAAGTAGAAAAAACTTAACGATTTGCTGTTCATAATCAGAACTGAATTCAATTTGCTTAATGCGGTTGCAAACTTTATTGGACGGATCGTTATAGACAATTTTTTCCTTATCTTTAAGCATTAGTTCATTGTAACGAGCTCTTCTAGCTGCAACACTTTGTATATCTTTCATAAATTGCCTCGTTCTTACGCTATGCGTCGGTGGAAAATCAAATAAGCCATAAGTTCTTATGGTGATGCCTTTATTGCTTGAATAAAGGTTCAATTTACGCATTTAAAGCCATTGGTAACAGGAAGAAAATATGATATCAGTAATTAGTTAACGGCGCATAAATTAATTATTCCATAGTAGTTTACAATATTTTTTTACTAATTTGTAGTGCTTTTAGCAAATTGTATAGAAGCTAGACAATAGAGCATTTGCCGATGTTTCAGAAGAGTAAGATAAGTTTTTTGCCTAATATAAAGAGTCATAACATTGCAAGCACTGTGGTAAATTTCAATTTGGTAAAAGAAAAGTCATCGTTAAATTTTTGATGCAAAAAACATATAGGTAAAATTATGAAAAATTGATAATTTTGAACTTGCAGGAAGTTTTTAGCAGATGATTGTGAGCTACTTGTGGATATGATATGAAAAGGTAAATAGCGCAAGACTTGTACTGGTGTGTATAAGTATGGTTTTATAGTAAATATTCGTATATAATATAATAATTATATTTAATTGGTTATGCACGGAAACTGTTAATAGTTTTGTGGATAAAATTGTGGGTGAGTGGTTCTTAAAAAATTTGCAAGACTTTTTTATTATTTTTTTGAACTTTTTTTAACTGGATTTTAAGTTGAAGATTAGCGTAAACCCCTTATAGAATAAGGGGTTTAAAGTGATGTTATTAAGTTTTGATAATTTTTTATAAAAGTTTGATAAGGTGGGGAAAATGAGAATTTTCAACATTTCAAAGATTTTTATAATTGTTAATAATTCGCTAATGTATAAAAATTATATGCAATCGTAAGTTATATAGAGTTATAAATAATGTATAAATAAAAAGTCTTGCCTAGACCGTTTATGGCCTGCTGAAAACGTTTTTCAAGTGCAGGATTAGAAGTTTTTTGTAAGAAACTTTATAAATAAAGATGTGATTTATATATTTGCCATCTTGCTTTGGTAAGAGCACTTTTTGCCAAAAAGTTAAAAATTAAAGCAATAGTACTTTTACGAGATATTTAACGCAGATTTACAAATCAGAAGGGTTGCTTTTATTATTTGTAAAAGGCCAATATGTAAAAGAGTCTGGTAAAATTAGCACTTAACTTTGCGATGTGCTATAATCAGTCTTACTGTCGCTATGACAAAATCTCATAGTGCTAATGTATGAACACTTAATGGAGAATTGTAAAAGGGTTTGGCTTTAATAGCTTTAAGCTAGAAAGAATTTAGGTCTTATCAATTTTTGTCTGTAAGTATTCCATAGCAGCTTTAAATAGGTAGTGTTAGTTAAAGCGCTCTTTTTTATAACAAAAAGGTTAATATGCCAGATATCTCATCAGAAAATCTAAGTGAAATTTTGTTTAAACCTCGCAGAACATCGCTTGAAACTTCTTATGTTTCTAATTCTGTTGCTGAACTACCTTTAGTAGCAACTCCTGCCAAAGTGCATTTCTCAAAATGGTATCGTCAGATTCATTTTGCTTACTGGGGATGGCTTGGCTTTGATTTAATTGAGGTTGAGGCTGCTATCTCTCGTATTGCTGCCTGTAAGGCAGAGCGTACTCGTGAACATGTGTTAGATACTGTCTATTCATATGGTCCTGGAAATTGGGTTTATGAGTTTTCAATGATCGCCGATAAATATACTCGTAAGGCAAAAGAGTTTCATGAAGCGCTAATGGCAACTAATGTGCCTGAGGAAGAATTACGCTTAAAAGATGAGATTTTTAAAAATTATCGCTTAGCTGATTTATTTTTTGATTTGGCAAGTTATCCTCATTTAAAAGGTGATGAATTAGCGACTCAAGCTATGACGCAGCATTATCTTTATTACCGTAAAGCTGCCGAGTTTGCTAATGGTGATTTTGCTGAGGTTAAATTTAAAGTTGATAATAAGCAGGCTACCATGTTTATTCACACACCTGATAAAACCAAAAAGTGTCCTTGCGTGGTGATTTGCAGCAATTATGTAAACTTAGCTACCGAGTATTTACGTTATTATCAGCTTAATTTAGCTCCACTGGGAATTGCTCTTGTGGCAGTTGATTTACCTGCTATGGGCTTAAATGTTAATATTCCATTAGATGGGATAAATCCAGCTAAAGTGCATGAGGCAGCCATTGATTATATTTATGAAGAGCTACCTTATATCGATAGTTCAAAAATTGCTCTTTTAGGTCAGCGCATTGGTGGTAATGTAGCAGTTCATTTACTGGTTACTAAACGAGATAAGATTGCCTGTGCTTTTATTGTTGGTCCTACTTTACATGAGTATTTTACCAATCGTGATTATTTAGACCGCACTCCTTCCATGCTCCGAGCCGTAATTTCTAATCGTATTGGAGTTGACGCTAATCAGTGGAGTGATATTATCCCGCAGCTTCAGGTTTTATCCGTAAAACGCCAAGGCATTTTAAAAGGCATACGTATCGATACTCCGATTAAGGTTTTAGCAATAAAGGGTGATTTCTTATCGCCTCAATCAGATATAAAACTTTTATCAGGTTTCAGTAGTAAGATTGAGATTGAGGATATTGCTCTTGGTAAAACAATTGTGGCTTTTAATGAAATTATTGAGCGTTCAGTTGCTTTCTTTAAAAAGCATTTAGTAAGTTAGATTCTTGGGATAAGTTTTTAGTAGTAAAAAGCTATACTTTGCTTTTTAGCGCAAATTAAAACGGATTGTACTTTTTTAATATAAATTTTTAGAGATTTATTGTGAAAGCAAAAACTATTGTAGTTAAACTTGGTACCTCTATGCTTACCTCAGGCACTAAGTATTTAGACAGTGCTCATATGATTGAGGTAGTTCGTGTTATTGCTAACTTAGTGCAAGCAGGTTATCAGGTTGTTGTGGTTAGTTCAGGAGCTATGGCAGCTGGCAGACAAGCTTTGAACTTTCCTAAGGTACCAAAAACCTTGGCTTATAAACAAATGTTTGCCTCTGTTGGGCAAAATTATTTAATGCATCGTTGGGAACAGTTATTTGAAATTTATAACTTAAAGATTGGGCAATTATTATTAACAATGGCCGATCTTGAAAGCAGAGAACGTTTTTTAAATGTTAAAGATGCTTTAGGTGCGCTTCTTTCTATGGGGATAATCCCGATTATTAATGAAAATGATGCCGTATCTACTAAAGAAATCCGTGTAGGTGATAACGATAATTTATCAGCTCGTGCTGCTATTTTAGCTGAAGCTGATATTTTGGTGCTTCTTACTGATCAAAAAGGTCTTTATACCGCAGATCCACGCTCTCATCAAGATGCTAAGCTTATTGCTGAGGTTAAAGAAATTACCCCAGAGATTAAAGCTCTTGCAGGATGTTCGGTAAGTGGTCTTGGTACTGGTGGCATGGCAACTAAATTACAAGCTGCTGAAATTGCTACCCGAAGCGGTGTTGATGTTATAATAGCCTCAGGTGCTAATCCATCAATCTTATTAGATATTGTCAAGGGAGATTTTGAGGGGACTAGAATTTGTGCGCAGAATACTCCATTAGAAGCTAAAAAAGCATGGATTCTAGCTGGTACTATGCCACAAGGTACATTAGTAATTGATGAGGGAACTGTTGATGCTTTGGCTAAGAAGGGGTCGTCATTACTACCTAAGGGCATTATTAAAGTTTCTGGTGAGTTTTTACGTGGTGATGCCGTAAATATTACCGATTCTAATGATAAGGTAATTGCCATTGGGATAACTCGTTATAGCAGTGCTGAATTACAGCAAATAGCTCGTCATAATTCTGCTGATATTGAGCAGATTTTAGGGTATGAACGTGGAAGTGTAGCCGTTCATCGTGATGATCTAGTGATGATTTAAAAAAAAGGATAAATCTATGGATATGCAAACTCTTGGTCGCGAGGCTAAGGCAACCGCACATAAGTTAGCAGCTCTATCAACTAAAGAAAAAAATAATGCCTTATTAAAGATTGCTGATTCTCTACAGGAAGCATTACCGCAAATTTTAGCAGCTAATGCCTTAGATCTTGAACAGGCTAGAGCAAATAATATTCCGCAGGCTATGTATGATAGACTTAAGTTAGATGAAAAATCATTTTTAGCCATCGTTAATGATATGCGTAAAGTGGTTTCACTACCAGATCCTGTTGGTGAGGAGTTTGATGGCAGAGTACTTGAAAATGGTCTAAAGTTATTAAAACGTCGTGTACCATTAGGAGTTATCGGTGTTATTTATGAAGCTCGTCCTAATGTAACAGTAGATATTACTTCTTTATGTTTAAAGACTGGAAATGCTTGTATCTTACGTGGGGGCAAGGAAACAATTAACACCAATATTGCCATGACTAAAGCAATTAAAGAAGGTTTAAAGAAAGCTAATTTACCTGCCGAATGCGTGCAGTATATTACTGATCCTGATAGAGCATATGTAACAGAATTACTTCATATGGATAATTATGTAGATATGATTATCCCTCGTGGTGGTGCAAAGCTCCATGAATTATGCAAAAAAGAAAGTACTATTCCGGTAATCATTGGTGGCTTTGGAGTAGGGCATATTTTTGTGGATAAAACAGCTAACCTGGAAAAGTCTATCGATATTATCGATAATGCTAAGACTCAGCGCCCAAGTGCCTGTAATAGTGTAGATACCATTCTTGTGCATAAGGATATTGCTCAAACTTTTATTCCAATGCTCGCAAAGCGTTTAGCAAGTAAGAAAGTTGCTATGGTTTGTCATAAGGGCACTGAGAATTTAGCGCAAGTGGATAATGCTACTGTGGAAATTGGTAAGGATGAAGATTTTAGTACTGAATGGTTATCATTACGCTTAAATCTTACCATTGTTGATAGCCTTGATGAAGTGCTTGAGCATATGCGTAAGTATAATGCCTGTCATTCCGATGCTATTTTAACTGATGATTACCAAAATGCTTTACGCTTTGTGAATGAGGTAGATAGTGCATGTGCCTATATTAACACCTCAACAAGATTTTCAGATGGTGGTCAATTTGGTTTAGGAGCTGAGGTGGCAATTTCTACCCAGAAACTTCATGCCAGAGGTCCTATGGGTTTAACAGAACTTACAAGTTATAAGTGGATTTGCTCAAGTGATTATTTAGCAAGACCATAAAGTTTTTCTAGGCATAGTAAAAGGTCACCTCTAATCTGGAGTTGACCTTTTTAGTTTTTTATTTGTTGATAAAAAGTGATGAAAAGTCTTAGCTAAGCCACTTTACTTAGGCTCTTAATTTTCGTTACTAAAATCTTGAATAAAGCTATTAACAAATTCATCAAAGGTATTCACTACCTTATATTTAATGTTGTCATTAATTTTTTGGTAGTATTTCTTGGCGCATTTTGTTTTTATGCGCTCTACAGTTCTAAGCTGATCTTCATCAGTTGATCCTTTGGTTTCAGCAATAAAATAGGCATGTTTTTGGTCATCTTTTGAGATAACTATTGCCCAGTCCGGAGTGTAATTTCCTACGGGAGTTGGTATTTGATAAGCTTTTGGCAATTTAGCATAAACCTCTACTTCGTCAGCATTATCAAGTGATTCTACAAAGCGTTTTTCTACGCTTTTATCGGTAATGCCATCGGTAATTACATAGTTCATAATGTGCTTTTTAGCCTCTACAATCTTATTTAAAGTAAAGTTTGATTTTTCTTCGGTAAAGATAGAATCAGGGTACTCTCCATTAGGTCCTTCATAACGAATAGAATCCTCAAGGAGTTTAGCTTTAACATCTTTAATAATTTTAACAACCTTGCGAATAAATTCCTCAGGATTATCCTTAAACATATTAAGTTTATAGTTTTCAATCCCCTTTAAGATAGTAACAACTGTTTTTCTTGTTACTTTTGCATCTTTAGCAATATCACCAACAAGATCATATTTTATAGATGTACTATAAACAATATTTACTATTTTATGTTTTGTTCTGTAAAGATTAAATTCATCAGCTTTTAACTGGTTTCCTTCAATAATTTTACAGTGTTGTTTAGTTACTGATAATTTAGTATTTATTTCATTTTTAACGTCATGTATTAGTTGTTCACTACGGTAGTATACTCGGTAGGAGTATTTCTTTTTAATGAGGTTCCAAAGTGGGGTAAATATTTTAAAAGAATTATCTAAACGTTTATAACTCAATGTAGACTGATTGCCGTTTTCAATCATTTTGGTAGTAACTTCTTGTGCATGATAAGTACTCTTTATTAGTTCATGCACCAATGGAACTAAATTTTTAATACGTGCATTAGGAGTTATAAATGTACCACTTTTAAGAGCTTGTTTGTAGTTATCGGTAATGATATTATTATCATTAATGTAGTTATTCTCCCAAAGGTAGGAGCAAATACTTTGAGCTTCTTGACTGTTAATAGTTTTAGATGTCCCATCTGCTAAAGTTACTTTTATTCCTTCAAAGAGCTCTTTAGTAACAGTACTGATTCTAGGACGTAAATCTTCTCTTGTTTCTTTTTGTAAAGCTTCAACGAAGTCTGTATAACTTTCATTGGTGATTATAGTTAAGTTATTAATTTTATGGACATCACTGCCTAATTTCTCAAAGTCCATGCGTTCTCCATCTTGGTTTACGCATAAGCGTAATCCTCGCCCGACTTCTTGACGTTTTTTAATTTCAGACTTTGTGTAGCGTAACATACAAATTTGAAATATATTAGGGTTATCCCAACCTTCAGCTAATGCTGAATGAGAGAAGATAAACCTGGTTGGTTCCTCAAAACTTAATAATCTTTCTTTGTTTTTTAAGATAAGGTTATATGCTTTATCATCTCCTGAACCACCCATTTTGCTTGATATTTTTTTATCACCACTAAGCTCATCTACAAAGTGATTATTTTTATCAATGGAGAAATAACCATTATGAACATGCTGAGAATCGTTCTTTTTTAGATATGATCTGTAGGCATCTGATAATGAGTCGTCTTTAAGTAGTTGGGTTAATTGCTCGTTATAAATTTCTTCAAACCACTTTTGAAATTGACCTTTTATTTCTTCACCATTAGAACCATATTCTTTGTAATGACATACTTTATCGATAAAAAAGAGGGATAGAGTTTTTATGCCTTTAGCAAATAACTCTCTTTCTTTCTCAAAATGAGATTTAATCGTTTCAGCAATTTGTACTCGTTCAATTGCTTCTAATGATGTATCACCTACAATATCACCAATATGAAGAACTAATCCGTTATCAAATTTAACCTCATTTGTTGTATAGTCAATTTCAGTAATGACATAATTATTCTGATATTCTTTGAGTTCTTTTGAGGTGTTAAATAGATTATCACCTCTTGTAAGTAATCTAGTTACTCGACCAATTGAACCTTTAAGCTTTACGTCTAGTTCTATTTTGGCTTGAGGTTCTTTATCTTGAGAAATAATAATGTTATCTAAGTAGATATAGCCATCAAGTCCTAAATTACCCTTTTGCTCAATACTTTTTACAGTAATGTGTTTTACTAGTTTTTGGTCATACGCATCTACTGGATCTAAGGCGTAAACGGTATTATGTTTTGTTTTATGGGTTGCGGAGAAGTTAAGGATAAATAAAGGATTAAAATACTTAATACCATTACTCGTAGCCTCACCTTCCATCTTCTGGGGTTCATCTTTAATGATTATTGGTCTATTAGCTGCAATCACTTCAATAGGTTTCATGCTGTTAAAGTCATCACGGGCACTGTGGATAATACGACTTTCTTTGCTTTTTGAATTGTTCTTAAGTGATTTGGTAAATGCCTGACTGTTGATTATCATGACATTGATATCATTACTTGTACAGAAGCTATGAATATCCACTAATCTATCACTTTTGTAATCAAAATAACGTATCTTTTTTTGGTAAGTTTCCATGAAGTGATCTTCAAGTATCTCAAAGCTCTTTTTTACCCCTTCACGAATAGCAATACTAGGAACAACGATAATGAATTTAGTCCACCCATAAACCTTGTTTAATTCTAAAATGCTCTTAATGTATACATAGGTTTTACCAGTACCTGTTTCCATTTCTATATCAAGGGTACAGACTTTACATTCTTTATCTTTAATTAGGTCAGTAGATAAGGGAATAGAATTATTATTTTGAATGTTCTTTATGTTAGTTAATAACTCTTCATTAGTTAATTTTAATGGAGCATTACCAAAAGCATCGTAAATACCACCAATATTATCACCACTTTGTAATTTATAAATTGTATCTTTAATATCAGTCATAGGCTGACCATCAAAAACCTTAACTATGCTGTTTACTGCATTAGATTGATATTCTTGATTTTTAAATTTAAACTTCATTTTAAAACCTCTTAGATAATATAACGCCTGGTGGATTCACTTACTTCGTTAAATATCTGCTCAAAGTTATCAATAACGTTATCAGCAGCAACTGAGCTATCACGCATTACAAAGTAAAGTGGTTTTAATTTGGCAATTTCAATTATTATGGATTCATCGATATTTTCATCAAAACAGGCAATGAGGTAGTTGTTGTTTACAAAGAAAACATCTTTACTGTTAATATTCTTTGTTTCTATCTTTGTTGAGAGTTCAATACCAAACTGCAACATTACCTGTATCAGGAGATCTAAAGAGCAGCGATCTGCTTTGATATTATTAGCAAATAAATCAATTTCTGGATTAATATCATTAGGTGAAATCCCTACATCTTCCATATTAGATGAGTCGAGTTTAAATACTCTAAAGCCTATATCTGTTGTTGGTGGAGTTGTGTTTTCTGAAGAACCGGCATTCGTTAAATTCTCGATAATTTTTTTGCCAGCACGGCGGATTCGTTCTTTACCAATATCGCATATGGTTTTATATCCTGCTTTAAAAGCCTCGCTTTTCTCAGAGGTTTTTTCAGGGAGTTGAACCATGATAAACTTTCTGTTACCACCATCTTCGGAGTTTAACTGCATTACAGCATGGGCTGTGGTTGCAGAACCTGAGAAGAAGTCTAAAATCAAAGAAGTATCATCTGTATAAAGTTGAATACACCTTTTTATTAAATCAATTGGTTTTGGATAATCAAAAAACTTCTTATTTTCAAATAATGAAGCTAGGCTTTTAGTTGCATCTTGAGAATGGCCGACCTCTGTATATTTCCATAAAGTCATTGGAGTTATTCCACTTTTTTTTAACTCAGATAGAAATCTTTTAATACTAGGAACATTATCATTTTTAGGGCCAAACCAAATCCTATTATCACGATATTTTTCTAAAAAAACATCTTTTGCTAAACGCCAACTTCTACCTTCTGGAGGATATACAACTCTTCCTGATGGTGTTGTTATTGGATAAATATTTTTCTTTATAGCAGGTCCTACAGATATGTCGCTGGGTTTCCAATCTCCACGATAATCATTATCTGGATTAGAATATCTGCCATTTGCTTCTTCACTTCTTGATATACCATGACATATGGCCATATCTATTTGTTTAGCATAACAAAGAACATAATCATGAGATACTGAAAAATGTTTCATAAGGTTAATTGGGGCATAAGCTCTTTCCCATATAATTTGAGCAATAAAATTTTTAGAACCAAAAATTTCATCACAAATTTTTCTTAAATTATCCACCTCGTTATCATCAATCGAAATGAAGATTACCCCATCATCTGTCAGCAAATCACGTGCAACTTTAAGACGTGGATAGATCATATTGAGCCAATCAGTATGAAACCT
>CALXYT010000027.1 GCA_944393045.1 uncultured Succinivibrionaceae bacterium
GTAAGACCTACAAAAGTAGGCTAGATTTGTTGATACTAGAAACCCCCGCATTTATGCGTGGGGAGTATGTCATAAATTTAACTATATATTGCAAAAAGCTCCTTCACATAAATAAGATGTTTTTTTAACTATAAAAGATAATCACAAGCACTTTGGTGATTTTTCAAGGATTGGCTTCACTCACAATAAAAGCTTCCTTTTTATAAACTTGTCAAACTTTGCCATAAATCTAAAAACTAAAAACGAAAAACTGCAGTTTTCCATCAATCTTAAGCTTACATAAACCTCATGTGGTAGCTAAAAACAGCGCATAATATGAATGAAAACGGGAAGAGAATGAGAATCGTTTGGATATGAGTTTTAGTGTGTGTAAGCGTGAGTGAGAGTTTTAATATGGGATTTATTTTTTGGGGGATAGTTTTGAGTTCTGTATGTAAGTTTGAATCGGTGTTTGAGTTTAATATGAGCTTGAATTAAAGAATAAGCTACTGTTTTTTAGCAAAAATTTAGGTGGTAATACTACTTAGTAATAATTACCACCTGTTTCTTTACCCTTAGTAACGTGGTGGCGGAGGTGGCGGTAATTCACCTCTATGATGTTTTTTATGATGACGTGGTGGAGGTGGTGGCGGCATATGACGTGGTGCCGGAGCAACATGATGAACTGGTGGAGGTGGTGGCGGCGCATGTCTATCGTCATTAATCGATACCCCAAATCCACCGTTATCAACATGCACATCCACACCTGCAAAAGCAACACTGCCAAGTGTTAATGATGCCCCAAAAACTAATGCTACAAGTATTTTTTTCATAAAATCCTTCCTTATTTACACAATAGTTTTCGTTAGACCTTTAATTTATCCATTATTTTTATAATTACTAAAACTATTGTAAGTAAGTCACTTAGTTAATCTTTTTGCTAGAACTATATGTTCTATCATTACTTAATAATGTAAACTACAATTCCTTATGTTACAAGCTTTTTTTGGTTACAAATTTTTACAAAATGATGCAGAAACAACCAAATAGTCACTTATCTTGACAAGCAAGACATACTTTTTAGCAAGATTTTTAGCATAAAAAAACCCTCTTTAAATGAAAACTACATCTAAAGAGGGCTTTAAATCCCAAAAAAGTTGTTTACCTATAATACTCTTACTTAATCTTATCCTGTGTCGGTAAATCTACTCCATCTCGAGCCATTACACGCTTGCGCCATTCATCATACTTGGTTGCAGGAATAGTCATATGGCTTACACTTGAATAGTAACTGCCAGATGAGGAATCCTCAGTCTTACAAGTAATATTAAATACTTCCACGCCCTTAGAAATACCACGTTCAATAGTATAAGTACGTACGCCGCCAACAACATTATCTAATTCATCAAGTGCTAATTTCTCGGTCATAATAAACTCCAATAATATGTTAAACTCATTACTTATCAGTTAATTTGTTTGTCTTTATGCCTTTAAAACGCAGTAAAAATAAAAAAGTAACTAAATTTTAAAAAAAATTGCTTTTTACTAAAATTTAGCTTTTTCATTTAAGGCTTAAATGAGAATTATTAAGATCTTCATCTTGCATAAAGCCCTTTTACCATATACTTTAGTTCATATAGTATATGCCTTACTACATAAGTTTTTTCAACAGATGAGATAAAGTCGCAATATCGTAAATTTTTTTTGAAAAAAACTTGCAAATTAAAAAACTTAGTTTTATTATAAAAGTAGTCAAGAGACTTAGTAATTTTTTGTATTTTGTTTAAGTCAAATAATTGAGAAATAAAGATGTTTTTAACCAATATCATTTGTAATACTTTTCGTTGGTGGTGCACTCGATAATTACGCGGGTGAAAATCTTTATTTAAAAAATCTCCTTGTTTACAACGATAAAGCCCGCACAATAGCGGGTCTTTTTTTTTTGGGGAAAAATTTTGAACTTAATAAAATATAAAAAATTAAATTTTTTTGGTACTACAAATATGGAAGAAACGATAATGAGTGATAACTTACTCCAAGCCCAAACTGAGTATGTTAAAGATCCTTTAGCCCTCTTCTATGATTTAACACACAGTAAAAAGAATAACATTTTACTTGAATCATTAGAAATTCATACAAAGGCAGGAACTAATAGCATTCTTGGTATCAATGCAGCTTTACGTTTAAGCTGTATGAATAAAGAGGTTACCGTTAAGATCTTAAATGATAACGGTAAGGCAGCAGCAGAACTTCTTTTAGCCAAATTACCAAAGGAAGTTACTATTAAATCAAGAAGTGAACAAGAAGTAGTTCTTGTTTACCCTCCGATTGATACTAATCAAGATGAAGATTCCAGACTTAAAGCATTAACAGTTTTAGATACTTTAAGACAAATCTTGCATTTAACCCCAGCAGTTGGTTCAACTAACGATATATTCCTAGCAGGTGTATTTGGCTATGATTTAATAGCATCATTTGAAGAACTCCCTGAGGTTACTAATGGTACAAATACTTGTCCTGATTACTGCTTTTATTTATTAGATACTCTTATTCGTATCGACCATAAATCTAAGATTACCTATATCCAGGCAATTGCTTTTAGTAAAGAACAAGCTCCTTTACTAAAAGACCAGGTACAGGAACTTAAGAAAAAACTTGATTCCTATCAAGAAGTAAATCGCCCACAAGAAGGCTCTATTATCGGTGAAAAAGTAGAGACTGACATTTCCGATAGACAATTTGCAAAAATTGTAAAAACTCTTAAAGACAATATTTTTAAAGGCGATATCTTCCAAGTAGTACCATCAAGAACCTTTTCAATACCTTGTCCTTCAACTATTAACGCCTACTATAGGCTCAAACATTCCAACCCATCCCCTTACATGTTCTATATGGCTGATGAAGATTTTACAATCTTTGGGGCATCACCAGAAAGTTCTGTTAAATTTACCGCTCAAACTCGTCAAGTTGAAATGTACCCTATTGCAGGTACCAGACCTCGTGGTAAAAAAGCTGACGGTTCAACTGACTTAGACCTCGATAGCCGTATTGAACTGGATTTACGCCAAAACCAAAAAGAAAATGCTGAACACTTAATGCTCGTGGATTTAGCTCGTAATGATATTGCACGTATTAGTGAGCCAGGTTCACGCTTTGTAAAAGATTTACTTAATGTAGATCGTTATAGCCATGTTATGCACTTAGTATCTCGTGTTATCGGTACCTTACGTAGCGATTTAGATGCACTTTATGCTTATCAGGCATGTATGAATATGGGTACCTTAACAGGGGCGCCAAAGATTAAAGCTACTGAGCTAATTCGCTTAACTGAAAAAACTCGTCGTGGTAGTTACGGTGGAGCTATCGGTTTTTTAACTGGTAATGGCGATATGGATACCTGTATTGTAATTCGCTCAGCTTTTGTAAAAAATGGCATTGCCTATGTGCAAGCCGGTTGCGGTGTTGTTTACGATTCAAATCCACTTGATGAAGCAAATGAAACTAGAAATAAAGCAGCGGCAGTATTAAATGCCATTGCTATTTCTCATGGCACAACTCTCAAGGAGATAATGTAAATGACATCTACAAATCCAATCTTTTTATTAGATAACTTTGATTCATTTACTTATAACCTAGTAGATGAATTTCGTAAAATGGGGCATCAAGTACGCATATATCGTAATAGTGTTAGTGCCGATACTATCCTTGCTCAAATGCAAGTTTGTGATGAAGAACCAATCCTTGTATTAAGCCCAGGCCCTGGTACCCCAAGAGAAGCTGGGTGCATGGCTGAGTTAATTAAAAAGGCCGTAGGCAAATTTCCGATTATTGGGATTTGTTTAGGTCATCAGGCAATTTGTCAGTATTATGGTGCTAATATAACCTCTGCTCCTTCTATTGTGCATGGTAAGGCATCTCTTATTACTCATACAGCGCATAATGTATTTTCAGATTTGCCAAATCCATTACCAGTTGCAAGATACCATTCACTCATTGCTACCAACATTCCTCCAAAGCTTGAAGTAATTGCTAAACTTGATGATATCTGCATGGCTGTATTACAAAGACAAGATAGAGTATTAGGTTTTCAGTTCCATCCAGAATCTATAATGACCACTTATGGAGTTGAACTAATAAAAAAGAGTATCGATTTTGTAACTAAACCTGTTATTAACTTAAAAGCCCTAATTGAAAAACTCTATCAAGGTATCGATTTGACTACCCAAGAGAGCTTTAATATCTTCGAGGCAATTTTTACGGGTGATATGAACCAAATTCAATTAAGCTCTGTATTAACTGCCTTAAAGATTAAAGGTGAAAAGCCATCTGAAATTGCAGGTGCTGCTAATGCTATGCTACAAGCTGCAACTCATTTTGAGAATAAGCGTGATTTTGAGGTAGGTGAAATTGTAGGTACTGGTGGCGATAATCAAAACTCAATCAATATATCAAGTATGAGCGCTATTGTGGCAGCAACTTGCGGTCTGCATATCGCAAAACATGGTAACCGTTCTGTTTCCTCAAAAACCGGGGCCTCAGATTTGCTTAAGGCTCTTGGGGTAAATATTACCATGTCACCTGAAACATCCTTTAAATGCTTAAAGAGCACTGGTTTAACCTTCCTCTTTGCACCAGTTTACCATGGTACAATGCGCTATGCAGTACCAGTTCGTGGCTCTTTAGGTGTAAGAACTATCTTTAATGTCTTAGGACCTTTAACCAATCCTGCCAGACCTGACTACATAGTCTTAGGTGTTTATAACAAAGATCTTATCGCCCCTATGACTGAGGTGTTAAAGAACAATAACGTAAAACGTGCCTTTGTAGTTCATGGATCAGGTCTTGATGAAATAGCCCTTCACGGTGCTACCGATTATGCTCATTTAGATAATGGCACTATCACCTATGGCACACTTACTCCTGAGGACTTTGGTTTAGCAAGCTACTCAATTGATGGTATTCGTGGAGGATTACCACAAGAAAACAAGGAAATAACCTTAGAAATTTTAAGTGGTAAAGGTACCGATGCCCAAAATGCCTCAGTAGCTGCTAATACTGCTGCTTTACTACTTTTAGGCGGTAAGGTTAAGACTCTTAAAGAAGGGGCAGAGCTTGCTCTTGAGACTTTAAGAAGTGGTAAGGCTCTCCAAAAACTTCATGATTTTGTTGAGTTAAGTAAAGAGGAGGACTTTTAATGAGTGGAGCTAAAACTGTGGGAAGTTCTCTATGTGAGGAACTTAAGGCTAATAGCGATATTAACCATGACTCTGTTGAGGGAACAGTATTAGCTACTATTCTTAATAAGAAAGTCCCCTGCTTAACTGCGCTTAAAAATGAATTACCTCTTGAACAAATTAAGGGAGTAGTTAATAAAGACAATCGCTCACTTTACCACTCTCTTAAGGCAGGTAAAACACGCTTTATTTTAGAGTGTAAAAAAGCGTCTCCTTCTAAAGGACTGATTAGAGCTGATTTTGATGTAGCACAAATTGCGCAGGTTTACGATAACTATGCAGCAGCTATCTCAGTTTTATGCGATAAAGATTTTTTTCAGGGAGATTATAAGTATTTAGCAAAAGTTAAAGCAGTAACTCATGTTCCTGTACTTTGCAAAGACTTTATTATTGATCCATATCAAGTATATCTTGCAAGTTACTATGGAGCTGATGCCATATTACTTATGCTGTCAGTGCTTACTGATGAGGCTTATAAAAAGTTAAGCACCCTGGCTCATTCCCTTGGGCTTGAGGTACTAACCGAGGCCTCAACAGAACATGAGGTAAAACGTGCTATTAACTTAAACCTTAAACTTGTCGGCATCAATAATCGCAACCTTCGCACTTTAGAGGTCGATTTAAATAATGTCAAAAAACTTAGCGCCCTTTTACCAAAGGATTGTGTGGTTATCAGCGAATCTGGTATTTACACCCACACTGAGGTTTTAAGTTTAAGTAAATATGCTAAAGGCTTTTTAGTAGGTAGTTCTCTTACCGCTAAAGCTAATATTGACCTAGCTTGTCGTGAGTTAATTTATGGCTTAAATAAAGTTTGCGGGATAACTAATCCTCAAGACGCGATATTTTCTTATCAGGCGGGTGCTGTCTATAATGGGTTAATTTTTGCGGCAAAATCTAAACGCTATATTACCCCGGAAATGGCACACCAAATCGTATCGTGCGCAAGAGCTGCCAATTGTCAGCAAGGTTTTGTGGGAGTATTTGTTAATGAGGATATCGCAAAAATCGTTGATATTGCCTTAACTGCTCCACTTGATGTAATCCAGCTCCATGGCAATGAGAATGAAGCTTATATAACAAACTTACGTAACCTCCTACCAAGTCATATCAAAATTTGGAAGGCTATAGGTGTAAGTGAAAATTGCTACCCACAAAATGAAATTACCGAATTTTTAAAGGTGGTAGATATGATAGTCCTTGATGCTAAGTTAGGTAATGAATGTGGTGGTTTAGGGGTATGTTTTAACTGGGAACTAATTACTGATGACTATCATAAGATTATTTTAGCCGGAGGATTAACTCCTGAGCTTATTAGTAAAGCTCAAAGCATAGCTCCAACTATTGGTATGGACTTAAACAGTGGCCTGGAGAATGCTTCTGGTATTAAAGATCATGAGCTTATTACCAGAGCCTTTATGCAGTTAAAGAATTATTAATTATTAACCGACCATATACTGGTCTTTTAGGAAATAATATATGCAAACTCAAACAATTTTAAACCCATTTTTTGGGGAATATGGTGGGATGTTTGTTCCACAGCTTTTAATACCGGCTTTACTACAACTAGAGCAGGCTTTTGTAAAATATCGCGATGATGAAACTTTTAAAGCAGAACTTAACGACTTACTTTACAACTACGCAGGTCGTCCTACTCCATTAACTCTTTGTCGCAATATCACCAAAGGAACTAAGACTAAACTTTACCTTAAGCGTGAAGATTTACTCCATGGTGGTGCTCATAAGACTAACCAGGTTCTTGGTCAGGCTCTTTTAGCAAAAAGAATGGGTAAAACCAGAATCATTGCTGAAACAGGTGCAGGTCAGCATGGTGTAGCAACTGCTATCGTTTGTGCTCTTATGGGGCTTAAGTGCCGTATTTATATGGGGGCAACAGACGTTGAACGCCAAAAGCCAAACGTATTCAGAATGCGTTTAATGGGGGCTGAAGTAGTACCTGTTACTACTGGTATTGCTACTTTAAAAGAAGCCTGCAATGAAGCTTTACGTGATTGGGCAACAAATTTTGAGAATACTCATTATATGCTCGGTACTGCAGCAGGTCCACACCCATTCCCAACAATCGTAAGAGAGTTCCAAAAGATTATTGGTATTGAAGCTAAGGAACAATTTAAGAAATATGAAAACAATAAGCTGCCTGATTACGTTGTAGCTGCTGTTGGTGGTGGTTCAAATGCAATCGGTATCTTTACTGATTTTGTAAAAGAAGAAGGTGTTAAGCTTGTTGGTGTAGAACCTGCCGGTTACGGTATCGAAACTGGTAAACATGGTGCGCCATTAGGTCATGGTGACAAGGGGATTTTCTTTGGTGCATGTTCTTATAATATGCAGGATAAGTTTGGTCAGATTAAAGAATCTCACTCCATTAGTGCAGGTCTTGACTTCCCTTCAGTAGGTCCTGAACATGCTTACTTAAAAGATATTGGTCGTGCTCAGTATGTATCAATTACCGATGAAGAAGCTTTAAGTGCCTTTAAGGAATTATCTCTTCATGAGGGTATCATTCCAGCATTAGAATCATCTCATGCTGTAGCTCAAGCACTTAAGATTGCCCGTACTAACCCAGATAAGGAAATGACCATTATTGCTAACCTTTCAGGTCGTGGTGATAAGGACATATTTACAGTTGCTAAAATCTTAGAAGAACGTGGAGAATTTTAATGAGCCGTTATACACAACTTTTTGAAAAGCTTAAAGCTAAAAAAGAAGGCGCATTCGTGCCATTTATGACAATTGGCGACCCAAACTTAGAAGAGAGTTTCAATATTCTCTGCGCTATGATTGACGGTGGTGCAGATGCCCTGGAACTTGGTATTCCATTTTCTGATCCAAGTGCAGACGGTCCTGTGATTCAGCGTTCTGATAAACGTGCTCTTAATGCAGGAACTGATACTATTAAGGCATTTGAAATTATTAAGCGTGTTCGTGAAAAGTATCCAGAAACTCCACTAGGATTACTTATGTATGTAAACCTAGTATACGCTCCAGGTATTAGCAACTTCTTTAAGATGTGCGCAGAAAGTGGCATTGACTCAGTACTTATTCCTGATGTACCAGTTCAGATGCTCGAAAAAATGCCTATTTGGAAGCAAGAAGCACGTAAGCATGGTATTGATTTAGTTCTTATTGCTCCACCTAATGCTAATGACGAAACCTTAGAAATCATTGCTAAGGAATGTGAAGGTTATGTATACCTGGTAAGTAGAACCGGTGTTACCGGTACTGACCGTAAAGCAGGTCACCCACTAGCTCATAGCATTGAAATCTTAAAGACTCATAATGCACCTCCTGCATTATTAGGCTTTGGTATTAGCACCCCTGACATGGTAAGAGAAGCCATTGAATGTGGTGCTGATGGTGCTATTAGTGGCAGTGCCTTAGTTAAAATTGTAGAAGCTAACCTTGCTGATACTGATAAGCTTTATCAGTCAGTAAAAGAGTTTGTATCTTCTATGAAGGCTGCAACTAAGAAGTAATAGTAAATTGCTACTCTTCTAGACTTTAGAAAGTGACAAAAGATAATTTTTTAACAAGGGAAGTTTGCTTCCCTTGTTTTTTTGTTTTTCACTTGAAAAATTCCTTAAATTTAATTTTTTTCCCTGATTGCACCCTTTTCTTACTTTTATTAGCATTTTCACTTATCACTAAAAAAGGCCTGCCTAGGCAGACCTTTTTGTTGATAAATTTTTCCCAAAAAAAACTTGCTTACTTTTCAATATCCTTTGGATTAATATCACCCCAGTGGGTATCTTTAGTACGCTGCTCTAAATCTTTTAACCCCTTTGACTCAAAAGATTTTAAGATCATGCGGTTAGAACGGTCATAAGTAAAGTAACTCCATACCCAATCCATAAATACAAAGACCTTATTGCGCACCCCTAAAATGGATACTAAATGTACGCCCATCCATAGCACCCAAGCAAAGAAGCCTGCAAACTTAAAGTTACCTAAATCTGCTACGGCTTTATTTTTACCAATAGTTGCCATAGAACCTAAATCACGATACTTAAAGTTAATTAACGGCTTACCACTTTCCAAAGCACATAAATTCTTGGCTAAAGTTGCCCCTTGCTGAATAGCAGGTTGCGCCATTTGTGGATGACCATTTGGATAAGCGCTATCACCTTGCATTGATGCCACATCGCCAATTGCAAAGATATTATCATAACCAATTACTTTACTATGGGCATCCACTAAAATTCTATTACCTCGGCCGTAACACTCCTGATGTAAACCGATTACTCGATTTGATATTACACCACCTACCCATATTAAATTACGAGAGCCTATTTCAGTACCGTCATTCATCTTAACAAGGTTATTGGCATAATCTGTCACAAAAGTCTTTAGCTTAATATCAATATTCATATGCTTTAAGAAATCATAAGCCTTTTGTGAGGCCTTTGGACTCATACCAGGAAGTAATCTATCATCTCCTTGAATTAAGTAGATATGCATTTTTGAGGTATCCATATCAGGATAATCTTTTGGAAGAACATAACGACGCATTTCAGCAATCGCTCCAGCAATTTCTACCCCGGAAGGACCGCCACCTACGATTACTACATTTAAAAGTTCTTGACGTTCTTTTTCGGTTGAACAGGTAACACTTCTCTCAAAATTTGCCAATAAGGTATTACGCATCCCCATAGCATCGGAGACGGTTTTCATAGGCATGGCACCATCTTCGATATCCTTATTTTTAAAGAAGTTAGTCTTAGTACCGTTAGCTAACACTAAATAATCATAATCAATCTTACCTATAGAGGTCTGAATATAGTTTTTATCAGTATACACAGCTCTAAGTTCAGCCATTCTAAAATAGTAATCTTCTCTATCTTCAAATAACTTACGAAATGGGAATGAAATGGAGCTAGGATTTAAACCTGCAGTCGCTATTTGATAAATTAACGGTGGAAACTGATGGTAATTATTTTTATCAATTAACACCACCTGAAAATTAGATTTCTTTAAATCTTGCGCTAATCTTAATCCCCCAAAACCACCACCAATAATAACAACACGTTTTTTTTGATTGCGTTCAATATTAAAACTCATACACCATTCCCAGGATCTGGTAAAAACAGACCTTTTTACAAAAATTCTACTAAAAAATTATCGGCCTGAAAGCCTTTAAGGATATTAAAAAATTAAAAGCCTTTTAAAACAAAAGTTATCTTACCTAAAATCACATTTTAGCAAAAGTACCTTAATAAAAAATTTACATTAATTTACATTTTTCTGAAAGTTTTAATAAAAAAAAGGTATAAACTATTAACTATCAGTTGCCCCAAGAAGGTTTAATATGATTTTTTTTTAAACTAATAACCTAACAGCACTATTATGACAATTTTAAGGCTTAACTTATGAGAGCAATATTTAAATTTATAATCCTGTTAAGTATTTACTTCCTGGGATTTTATTTCAGTATCTTCATCTTGCAGTGGTATCTCTAAACTTATAGCTGTATTTTCTTTATTTCTCAAAAAGCTTTATTTTATTTCCAATCTAAAGTAAATTAGCACTGCAAAGCTTGAATTAACAAAAAGTAATTTTCTAAATCATAAAACTTTTACCATATTTACCATACTAGTTTTTGGAGTTTCCCCAAAGATATTTTTAGGAGATTTTAATCGTTAACATATTTTTGTTGCTAATAGATTTTGATCTTTACTAAACCTGTTAAAGTTTCTATTAAAGATTTCCCCCAAAAACATAGTAAACCCCCAAAAAAAATTTTAAGATTTTAAGCTAGAACCTTTTGCCAGTAAACTACTCCTTGATATTATACTGTATCTATACGTATCAACCTAGTAAAACCTTACAAATTACACTTAAGTAAAAATAAATAAAGATCCAAGTTATAATAATCACCTTTTACTCTCGTATTTTAATAAAAGTATCGGTAAAATAAGGCGAAGTATTATTGTGCAAGTAAAAAAACATTTGCCTCATATGCAACAACCAACTCCAGGAGGTTTTTTTTAAAAATATGAGTAAGCTAATCAAACCTGATAACTATAAAACATTACTTGATCCAAGACAGACAGAACAAGGCATTAAACTTATCAAAGATTTTTTTCAGTTAAACATTTCAACTGAACTGAAACTACGCCGAGTAACAGCTCCACTTTTTGTATTAAAAGGACTTGGTATTAACGATGACCTTAACGGTGTAGAACGTCCTGTATCATTTCCGATTAAAGACCTTAATGATGCCAAGGCTGAAGTAGTACACTCTCTTGCAAAGTGGAAGCGTTTATCTCTTGCTGATCTTCATACTGAGCAAGGTCATGGTATCTATACCGATATGAATGCTATAAGAGCCGATGAAGAACTTGATAACCTTCATTCTCTTTATGTAGACCAGTGGGACTGGGAGGCGGTAATTAGTAAAGAACAGCGTACTATCGATTTTCTGGAAAAAACTGTTAATAGAATTTATGCAGCAATTATTCGTACAGAATACCTTGCATGTGAAGCATATCCTGCATTAAAACCATTCCTCCCTGAAAAAATTACTTTCGTTCATACCGAAGACCTTCTAAAGATGTATCCAAACAATACCCCAAAAGAACGAGAGGATTTAATCTGTAAGAAATATGGTGCCGTATTCCTTATCGGTATCGGTGGTAAACTTGCTAATGGTGAAAAACATGACGGTCGCGCTCCTGACTATGATGACTGGAGTACTATTGCTGAAAACGGTAAAGCTGGTTTAAATGGTGATATCTTAATTTGGTATCCAATTTTAAATAGATCTTTTGAGCTTTCATCTATGGGTATTCGTGTAGATCGTGATGCTCTTTTACGTCAGCTCGCAATTGAAGGCAAAGAAGAAAGAAAAGAACTTTATTTCCATAAGAAGCTTTTAAATAATGAATTACCTTTAAGTATCGGTGGTGGTATCGGCCAGAGCCGTCTATGTATGGTACTTTTACATAAGGCTCATATTGGTGAAATTCAGGCAAGTATTTGGCCAGAAGAAATGAGAGCAGAGTGCGCTAAATTAGGCATGCCTTTAATCTAATAATAAAATATCAAAAATAAAACTTGCAGAATCTTATAAAACCAACAAGTTTTATTTTCATCATAAGGGAACAGCTCTGTTCCCTTATTCCTCTAAATTAAGCTTTACCATGCTTTAAAGTAAAATCTTTTACAAGAGCCAAGCTTAAGCAATAGCTTTAACAATATTTTTTATCTAAAAATGAGAAAACCTAGAAAGAGAGATTAGGCTAAACATTTTTGACCTTATGTTTAATATTATTGTAATAAAATCTACTAGTTAAAATTATCAGACTTCAAATTTTAAGAATTTACCACAACCAAACTTATTATAAAGGTTATCAGAACTTAATTTTAAAAGCTTTAAATCCTGCTCACTTAAATCCTCAGAGAACTTATCTACCAGGTCTTGGTTCTGGTTTTTAATTATAGAACAGTTATTTACTACCATTGCCCAGGCTGCAGCTTCTCGTTTATCGGTCTTCACCCCAATACCATTACCAAACATATTACTTACTTCACGCTGCGCAGGATCAAGACCAAAGGTAGCCCCAAATAAAAACCACTTAAAAGCTTTACCATTATCTTTTGGCATCTTATATAAACCTAAGCGATAAATTTTACCCATGCTGTAAATAGCTTCTAAGTTTTTATTAGCAGCTGCCTTTTTAAACCAATAAAAGCCTTTTTCGACATCACGACCTGTACCAAGAGCATCTAAATATTTTTGTCCAAGTCTACTTTGCGCAAGAGGATAATCTTGTAGTGCTGCTCTTTTTGCCCAAATAAATGATAAATAATGACTGCGCTTAGTACCTTTACCTAAACGATAAAACTCACTAAGTAAATACTCAATTTGGGGATCTTTATTTTTACTTGCCTTTTTACATATCCTAAAAACCTTTTTATGGCTAATACTAGTATCATCGGCAGCCTTTAAACAAGCTAAACTATCTTTATCTTTAGAGTAATCCTTATGAGCGTTTATTTGCGCAAGTTCCTTTTCAACATTGTATAACTCACTAAAATCTATAGCATCATAATCGTAGACATAATCAAGTTTTAAATCCTGATTATCATTGGAACTACAACCTAAAAGAGTAATCATTACCCCAATAAAACATATCTTGCTTAACTTCATTTTATTGCCCATTATCTTTTTTAGTTTTATGCTTCAGTTTACATTTGTTTTCAGTGTTGGTATTTGTTTTTGTGTTTTCTTAATGTTTCTTTGTTTCTGGTAATTGTTATAATTTTTTTTCCCTGTAAATTGTATTATTTTAATTTTATTCAGTAACTTAGTTATGGCTTATTTTTTTATGTTATATATTATTTTGGCATAGAATAGCAGTAACCTCCAATCATACCTAAAAAAAATACCTTAATCTTTGAAGTTTAACGTTTTTTAGCTTTTGAAGTTTTTAGTTATGTGGATATACAGTTTTTTGCTTTTTAGTTTTTTTATCCCTTATAAAACAAAAGGTAAGAGAATCTCTTACCTTTTGTTTAACCATAGTTTTACTATTATATTTATTAAATAGCTATTAGCATTTACTCATCAATACCACTACTTACCATAAACGGATCAGCAGTTACCGTATCAAGTGGGATTTTTGACATGCTAATAAGTCTTTTTGGGTAAAGGTGGTCATATTTAAT
The DNA here is from genome assembly GCA_944393045.1 of uncultured Succinivibrionaceae bacterium. GTDB lineage: Bacteria > Pseudomonadota > Gammaproteobacteria > Enterobacterales > Succinivibrionaceae > HGM20899. The sequence continues at coordinate 13,902 of CALXYT010000027.1, forward strand.
ATCACCAACTCCCGCAAAAACAGAACCACAACTTGGAGTATTGATATAAATTCTAATAGGCTGTAAATCAGTAGTAAGCATATTTACAGGACGCACTTTTAACTGCTTACCTTGTAATATTGCCCTGCCCTCATCAGGAGAAAGAGTAATAATAGGAAGTTTACTTACAGCGGTATCAACTGGTAGTAATAAAGCATCCAACGCCCCAAAAGCCGCAAAACCTTTAGCATGTGCCTCATCACAAATTCTGTCTATATCCTCAAAACTTACCATGCGATCCTTTGGGTAATCGGCAACTTGTGAGCGATCTAACTTAATTACATGCGCCCCACAGCCTAAGTACTCACCTAAATCATCAATTAAGCTACGAATGTATGTGCCTTTTGAGCACTTAACATGCATTTGAGCATCTCTTCCATCAAAGCCATAAAGGGTAAATTCGTAAATAGTAATATCACGAGCTTCTCTTGGTACTTCAATACCTTTACGAGCATATTCATATAAAGGCTTACCTTCATACTTTAAAGCCGAGTACATACTTGGCACTTGCTTTTGTTTACCCATAAAGGTATTCATCGCAGAAAGCAGGACATCTTCATTAAATCTAACCTTAGCCTCTTTAATGATTTCCCCTTCAGCATCGCTGGTAGTTGTTCTTTGCCCAAAACGAGCAGTAACATCATAAGCTTTATCGGCTTCTAATAAGAATTGGGAGTACTTTGTTGCCTCCCCTAAGCAAATGGGCAACATACCAGTGGCTAGCGGATCTAATGCTCCTGTGTGACCAGCTTTTTGCGCATGAAAAATTCCTCTAATTCTAATCATGGCATCATTGGAGGTAATACCTAGAGGTTTATTAAGTAATAAAACACCATTTACATCGCGTTTACTTCGACGAAGCATTTTAGCAAACAACTCCTGCTATTATTGCAATAACTTATTAGAAATAATTAAACTTAATTTAAAAAAGAGCCTCTCTTAAAATTAAAAAGGCTATATCGGTACTATTTATTAGCTAAAGAATCAACATCATCATTTAACGCATCTTTAGCATCAGTAGCAGGATCATCACTACTATACTGAGAGCTTGCGTTTTTAGTTAATTCTTCATCACGCTTAATAGTCTTGGTAATAAGATTTGATAATCTCATACCTTCATCAAGAGTTTTATCATAATAAAAAGTAATCTCAGGTACGGCACGAAGTTGCATAACCTTACCTATCATACTTCTAAAAAACCCTTTAGCTTTATTTAATACTTTAATAGCAGATTCTACGTTCTTTGGATCATTATCCATAAAAGTCACGTAAATCTTAGCATACATTAAATCGCCTGAAACTCGTACATCGCTAACAGTAGCCATTTTAACACGAGGATCTTTCATCTCACGCTGTAAAATAACTGCTATTTCACGTTTCATCTGCTGAGCAACACGATCTGCTCGATTAAATTCTCTTGCCATATCTTCTTTAATACAAAAAACACACCTTTAAAGCTTATTCCAAAAATTTTGGGTTAGCTTTCAGGTGTGTCGCAATACTTAATTAAAGGGTACGTTTAACCTCGATGTTTTCAAATACTTCGATTTGATCGCCTTCACGAACATCTTGGTAGTTCTTCACACCGATACCACATTCAAAGCCGTTTGTTACCTCAGCTACGTCATCTTTGAAGCGTCTTAAAGAATCAAGTTCCCCTTCAAAAATTACCACATTATCACGTAATACGCGAATTGGAGCACTACGTTTAACCACGCCTTCAGTAACCATACAACCTGCAATTAACCCAAACTTTGGATGACGGAATACTTGACGAACTTCTGCCATACCAATAATTTGCTGCTTAATATCAGAACCTAAGAGACCACTCATAGCCTGCTTAACTTCATCAATTAAGTCGTAAATTACACTATAGTATCTTACATCAATATTATTAGTATCGATTACCTTTCTAGCTGAATTATCGGCACGAACATTAAAGCCAACAATAATAGCTTGAGATGCAGCTGCTAAAGTTGCATCAGTTTCAGTAATACCACCTACGCCTGAGTAGATAATATCAACCTTAACCTCATCAGTTGAAAGCTTGAGTAAAGAATCGGTAATAGCTTCAACAGAACCCTGAACATCAGCCTTAAGCACAATGTTAAGTTCACTTGCAGTACCTTCCTTAAACATGTTTTCAAGTTTAGCCTTTTGCTGACCTGCAAGCTTAACTTCCTTAAACTTGCCCTGACGGTAGTTTGCAACTTCGCGTGCTTTCTTTTCATCACGTACCACTGTTGCCTCATCACCTGCAACTGGTACACCGCTTAAACCTAAAATCTCAACTGGAATTGAAGGACCTGCACTATCAACATTTTGGCCAAGTTCGTTCTTCATCGCACGAACTTTACCATACTCAAAACCACAAAGTACGATATCTCCAACATGTAAAGTACCTTGCTTAATAAGTACAGAAGCAACAGGACCACGCCCCTTATCAAGTCTTGATTCAATTACTACACCTGATGCCATACCTTCTTTTACAGCCTTAAGTTCAAGAACTTCTGCTTGTAAAAGGATAGCATCTAACAGATCATCAATGCCCTGACCGGTCTTAGCTGATACCTTCACAAACTGAGTATCGCCACCCATTTCTTCAGATACAATGCTATAACGCATAAGTTCATTAGTTACACGCTGAGGATCAGCTGCTGGCTTATCAATCTTATTGATAGCTACTACAATTGGTACATTACCTGCCTTAGCATGTTGAATAGCTTCAATGGTCTGAGGCATTACACCATCATCTGCAGCTACAACTAATACTACAATATCAGTAGCCTTTGCACCACGAGCACGCATTGCAGTAAATGCAGCATGACCTGGGGTATCTAAGAAGGTAATCATACCACCATTCTTAGTCTTAACATGGTATGCACCGATATGCTGAGTAATACCACCGGCTTCACCTGATGCTACCTTTGACTTACGGATATAATCAAGTAATGAGGTCTTACCATGGTCTACGTGACCCATGATAGTAACAACTGGTGCTCTTGGTTCTGATAAGGAATCAAGATCTCTATCTTTTAATAATTCCTCTTCCAGTTCGTTTTCTTTACGAACTATTACCTTATGGCCCATTTCCTCACATACAAGCTGGGCAGTTTCAGCATCAATTACCTGGTTAATAGTTACCATATCACCAAGTTTCATGATAACTTTTATTACCTCTGATGCTTTAACAGCCATCTTAGCTGCTAAATCAGATACAGTAATAGTTTCACCAATTACCACATCACGTGAAACTGGAGCTACTGGCTTATTAAAGCCATGTTGCTGCTGATTAAGCTTAGCTGCGCCCTTTAATTGCTTACGGCTGGTCTTTTGAGAGCGGCGACTATTGGCACGTTCTTCATGCTCTTCCTCAGCTCTAATCTTTTGCTTTTTAGAAGTGTTATTACCACGGCGACGACCACGGTTTTCTTCTTCACGCTCTTGCTCTTCTTCAGCTTCTTTTACATAACGAGAGGTATTATCATCATCGTCTAAACTATCAGCCTTAGAACGAGCTGCCTCTTCTTCTGCCCATCTCTTTTCGTTTTCTTCAAGAAGTTTCTGAGCTTCTTCATTTTGTCTACGAATAGCTTCTTCAGCCTTACGAGCTTCTTCCTCTTCACGAATCTTACGAAGCTGAGCATTTTCTTGTTCTTTCTTAAGACGTTCTGCTTTTTCTTCTGCTGATTCTACTTTCTTTTCAGCTTCTGCCTTCTTACGAGCTTCTGCCTCAACCTTAGCTTTTTCAGCTTTTTTCTTAGCTTCTTCCTGCGCTTTAAGCTTTGCTTCTTCTTCAAGCTTCTTCTTAGCTTCTTCCTGAGCCTTAAGTTTTGCTTCTTCAGCTGCCTTTTCAACTACATTATCTTTTTTAGGTACAGAGAAATGCTTTTTAACTCTTACCTTAACTTCAACAGAATTGTCCTGATGATTCTTTAAATTAACACCAGCACTCACCTTACGCTTTAATTGCGGTTTGCTGGATTGATTTTTGTTATTTTCATCTGCCATAAATTCAATTTCACCTGAATTCTAATTAAAACCCATACCTGTAATGACTATTGCAGGTCCTGCTCTTCGTCCTTAAACCAAGTAAGGTTTCTAGCGGTCACAATAAGATCACCTGCTCTCTTTGCGTCCATACCTGGAATATCTAACAAATCATCAACAACCTGTTCAGCTAGGTCATCAAGAGTAGCAATTTCCTTTTGAGCCAATGCTCTAACTGTCACATTATCCATTCCGTCCATGTTAATTAAATCCATAGCCACTTTCTTATGACTTGGAGTTTCAATATTAACTAAGGCATTACGTGCTAAATCCTGAAGCTGCTGAGCAAGTTCATCATCCACACCTTCAATACTGTCAGTTACATCAGACTTATCAACGTAGGCAATTTCTTCAACAGTACTAAAACCACCATCTACTAAAGCATTAGCAAAATCCTCATCAATATTTAAAGCTTGTGAGAAGTTCTGGCTAATTCTCTGAGCTTCTGCTTTTTCATGCTCATCCATTTCTTCTAAGGTCATAACGTTAATCTTCCAACCTAATAACTGGCTAGCAAGCTTTACGTTCTGGCCATTAGTACCAATAGCTAAGGCATATAATTCTTTTTCAACACCAATTTCTACTACGTTCTTGTTCTGGTCAATAAATACCTTACGAACTACTGCTGGTTCCATAGCATTGATTACGTATTGTGAAAAATCTTCATCGTAAACAATGATATCTACCTTTTCATGACAAAGTTCATCTGAAACATTCTTAATTCTTGAACCCTTCATACCGATACAGGCACCTCTTGGATCGATACGGCGGTCTTTTGCTTTAATTGAAACTTTTGAGCGTGAACCTGGGTCTCTTACTACATTGATAATTTCAAGCTGACCTTCACCAATTTCCGGAACTTCAATAGTTAATAATTCTCTTAAAAAATCAGGAGAGGTACGGCTAACCTCGAGCTGACCGCCCTTAGATGCATCTTTAACAGGTAAAAGTAAACATCTGATGCGATCACCTGGTCTAAAAGAATCTCTTGGTAACATATTACTCTTACGTAATAGTGCTTCAGCATTATTACCCAAGTCAAGAAAAACTACTTCACGAGTTACTTTCTTTACAATCGCAATTACTACCTTGCCAACTTGTTCACGGAAAGAATCGATAACTTGCTGGCGTTCGGCATCACGTACTTTTTGCTGTAAAACCTGTTTTACAGTCTGAGCGGTAATTCTATCAAAAAGTACATCACGATCTTTTGAAGAATTGATAGACTGTTCATCTTCTAAAAGTTCTTCTACATATTCACCTGGTTGGGCATTTGAATCATCAATACGTGCTGCTATTAATGATATTTCGGCTGCAGGGTTTTGGAGCTGACCATCAGTATCGACAATTAACCATCTTCTGATAATCTGATAATCACCGGTCTTACGGTCAATAACTACCTTTACATCAACATCCAAGCCACCAAACTTTTTCTTTGTTGCTGTGGCTAATGCAACCTCGAGTGCTTCAAAAACCTTTTCACGAGAAATTGCCTTGGCGTTGGACATAGAGTCTACTATTGTTAATATTTCTTTTGCCATTTATACTGCCTCAAAATTTCTGCTCAACACAGGATTAAAAAACTGGAACTACTTGCGCCTTACTAACATTAGGATAAGCAATTTCATAAACTTCATTATCAACATTCATCACTAGAATGTCACCATCAATTTTTTCCAGTGTACCACGGAAACGCTTTCTATTGGCAACTGGTAAACTTACCTCTAAGCTTATCTGCTTACCTACATAAGCACTAAGCTGCTCAAAAGTAAATAATATGCGATCCATTCCTGGAGATGAAACCTCTAGGTGATAAGCACTCTTAATTACATCTTCTACATCAAGAATACTATTAATCTGTAAAGAAGCTTCCTGACAATCATCAATAGTAACCCCACCTTCTTTTTCAATAAAAATTTGTAAAGTAGGACGCTTTGGATTACGTATATATTTAATACCCCATAACTGAAAGCCTAAATCATTTAGTATTGGGGTAATCAAGTCGCTAACCTTCTGTTCTAAAGTCTGCAAATTCAACTCCACTGTCTAACACAAGTTCTCTTTTAGAAAACAAGACCATCAACTAAAATCTTATTTTTTAATGGTCTACCTTTTTTAAAATCTACAAAAAAAGCTCCGTCATGTTCTGACCGGAGCTTTCTCTGATCTAGATTGTTTGAACAATCTTTACTCTTAAGCAATACTCGTTGCCTCTTTAAGAGCAAAGTACTAAGGCTGTTCATACCTTTATCTATTATTAAAAACTCGTAAGTACTTTTTAAATACAAAATGTAAATACTTAATAATAGATATCTAACCTTCACCTGGAAAACTATTTTTACCAAAGTAAAATACATCTTTCAAAGGTTGCTAATATTCTAACTAAAATTTCTTACTTGTCAAGCAAATAAAAACCTTAAACGATACCTTTACCTTCACTTTATCAGGGCATAAAAATAAAATAAGAATTTAAGACATCTATTGAGAAAAAATAACAACGGTAGCGTTTAAGGGAATAAAAACAAGGATTAGCTTTTATCGTTTACCTTACTTTTCATTTGCCTTGTTTTTAGCATATTCAAGTATACCATCTGCGTCAAGACCACAAAGCTCTTGAGGTAAACCCTTACCACTAAAAGATGCCTTAGTTGATTCTACACCAATGATTGCGGTAATCTTGATTAAATCAGTTACTGAACGTTCCTTTTCAGCTTCTAAAACTAATTGTTCAATACTGTCGTTAAAAGCCTTTTTAGAGCTACAATCAACACTAGTTCCGCCACAACCTGTTAAGCCAGCCACTAACATAGATACCCCAAGCCCGAGTAATAATTTTGTAATCATAAATATCCCATCAATAAAAATAAAATCATAATTTTTAATATATGAAACAACTTCTTAAAAAATTTATTTTTTCATAAAAAATACGTATTACACAATTTAAAAAACTTAAAAAGCCGATTAACACAAAAAAATAAAACCAGCAAAAATCTACAAAAAAGAAAGGGCACTCTTTCGAGTACCCTTTAAGATTTAACTTAACTTAATATAAGGTGTTATTATAAAGCACCCTTAGCCATTTCTACTAACTTAGTGAATGTAGTCTTATCAGTTACGGCAATGTTAGCAAGGATCTTACGATCAATTTCAACAGAAGCCTTCTTTAAACCACATACAAACTTGCTGTAAGATAAACCATTCTGGCGTGCTGCAGCATTAATACGAACGATCCATAACTGACGGAACTGACGTTTCTTTTGACGACGGTCACGGAAAGCGTATTGACCAGCCTTGGTTACAGCTTGTACTGCTGCACGGTAAGTACGTGAACGAGCACCATAGTAACCCTTTGCTGCCTTTAAGATCTTCTTATGACGTGCATGAGCGATAACACCGCGCTTTACTCTAGCCATTTATTTAACTCCTTCTATTAAGCGTATGGTAATAAATTAACGATATTACGTAAATCTGACTTGTGAATTACAGTCATTGCACGTAAGTGACGTTTACGCTTAGTAGACTTCTTAGTCAAAATATGGCGTAAATTACAGTGCTTGCGCTTGAAGCCATTAGCGGTCTTCTTGAAACGCTTGTGAGCACCCTTATCGGTTTTTAATTTTGGCATTTTAAATAACTCCGCATTGGATAAAATTAAATAATATTAGTTTGGGAGGTCTTTCGACACTTGCAACTACCCCAGACTTACTTCTTTTTCGGTGATAAAACCATGACAGCCTGTCGTCCCTCAAACTTGGAAGCTGATTCGACAACAGCTAAGTCTCTATCCTCACAAAGTTCTTTTTCAATACGCTTCATTAGGTTAAGACCGATGTCCTGGTGAGCAATTTCACGACCACGGAAACGTAAAGTAACCTTAGCCTTGTCACCGTCTTCTAAAAAGCGAATCAGGTTGCGTAGTTTTACCTGATAATCGCCTTCGTCAGTTCCAGGACGGAATTTGATTTCCTTAACCTGAACCTGCTTTTGCTTCTTCTTTTGTTCTTTTAAAGCCTTACTTTTTTCGTAAAGGAATTTACCAAAATCCATAATACGGCATACAGGAGGCTCTGCGTTTGGACTTATCTCAACAAGATCCACGCCTTCCTTAGTTGCTAAATCAAGAGCTTCCTCGGAACTCATGATACCAAGTGCTTCACCTGATATTCCGATAACACGAACCTGACGATATCTGATTTCGCCGTTGATTTTTGTTTTATTGGCCTGTTTGCCTGTCTTTTTTACGTTATTAATGGCTTATTCCTCCACCTTTTTAAGTCCACGCGAGATGATATCGTTTTTTATGAAAGAAATCAAGTCCTCAATTACAAAACGACCTAAATCTTCGCCCTTTCTTGTTCTAACTGAAACTTCACCAGTTTCTACTTCCTTTGGACCACATACTAGCATATATGGCACACGCATCATGGTATGCTCTCTTACCTTAAAGCCTACTTTTTCATTTCTTAGATCAGCTTTAACTCTAATACCAGCAGCATCAAGAGCATCGGTAACTTTCTGTACATAATCAGCTTGTAAATCTGTAATCCCCATTACTACTGCCTGTACTGGTGCTAACCAAGTTGGGAAGAAGCCTGCATATTCTTCAGTTAAGATACCAATAAATCTTTCAAGTGAACCTAAAACAGCACGGTGAATCATAATTGGGGTATGCTTTTCATTGTCCTCAGCAATATATGTGGCATCTAATCTTCCTGGTAAGAAGAAGTCAAGCTGTACGGTACCACACTGCCATGCACGACCTAAGCAATCGTGTAAGGTAAATTCGATCTTAGGACCATAGAATGCACCTTCACCTGGCTGATATTCAAATTCAATGCCATTATCCTTTAATGCCTGTGCAAGATCAGCTTCTGCTCTATCCCACATTGCATCATCACCGATACGCTTTTCAGGTCTGGTTGATAACTTAACATCGATATTAGTAAAACCAAAGGTCTTATAAATATCGTAAACCATCTTAATACAACCAGAAACTTCACTCATAATCTGATCTTCTGTACAGAAGATATGAGCATCATCCTGAGTAAAACCACGTACACGCATTAAACCATGCAATGAACCTGATGGTTCATTACGGTGACAGCTACCAAATTCACTCATTCTGATTGGTAAATCACGGTATGAACGTAATCTTTGATTAAAAATCTGTACATGACCTGGGCAGTTCATAGGCTTAATAGCATATTCACGGTTTTCAGAGCTGGTAGTAAACATTGCATCTTTATACTTAGCCCAGTGACCTGAACGTTCCCAAAGTACTCTATCCATCATAAATGGACCCTTTACTTCGATGTACTTATACTCATGGAGTTTTTCACGGATGAATGCTTCTAATGTTCTAAAAATTGTCCAGCCATCATTGTGCCAGAATACCATACCTGGAGCTTCTTGCTGCATATGATAAAGATCTAACTGCACACCAATCTTACGATGGTCACGCTTGGCAGCTTCCTCTAAACGTAAAAGATATGCATCAAGTTCCTTCTTGTCAGCCCAAGCGGTACCGTAGATACGCTGTAACATCTTATTCTTAGCATCACCACGCCAGTATGCACCTGATGATTTAGTAATCTTAAAGTTATGGCAGAACTTCATGTTTGGTACATGAGGTCCACGGCACATATCAATATATTCTAAATGGTGATAAAGTGCTGGATGGTCATTCTTGTCGATATTTTCTTCAAGAATTAATTTCTTATAAGATTCATTACGTTTATCAAAAACTTCATATGCCTGATCCCAGCTTACTACTTCCTTGATAACCTGATAATCTTGTTTAGCAAGCTCATGCATGCGCTGATCGAGTGCTGCTAAATCTTCTTCTGATAATGTATGATCTAAATCAACATCATAATAGAAACCATTTTCAATTACAGGACCAATTGCCATTTTACAATCTGGCCATAATTGCTTAATAGCATGACCTAAAAGATGGGCACATGAGTGTCTAATAATTTCCACACCTTCATGATCCTTTGGTGTGATGATGCTAACGGTAGCATCTTCAGTAATTAAATCACAGGCATCAACTAAACGACCGTTTACCTTCCCAGCTACACAAACCTTAGCTAAACCAGGACCAATACTCTGAGCAACCTCGTAAACGGACACACTGTTTTCAAAATTCTTAATACTTCCATCTGGAAGAGTAATTGCAGGCATTATGAATAACCTCTTTTGTGCTGATACATACCAAGTATCGAAACACTTTAACAAAATAATACAATCATCTAAGAATTTACATCTTAGGTGAACCTAACATTTTAGTAAAACTCATTAGATAAAATTTTTAACTACTAAAATGTCAAAAACGTTTTTAATTTTATTCCTATTGATATTTTTTGCAATAATTTTTTTAGTTCTTCTTACTTAAAAATCATCGTTTATTGTAACCCCCTCAAGAGTTAAAAGCTTATATTTACGCTCAAGTCCACCGGCATAACCTGTTAATTTACCATTAGCCCCAATTACTCTATGGCAAGGAAGGATAATTGATATTGGATTATGTCCTACTGCTCTACCCACACCTTGGGCTGACATTCTTTTAATCTTGCGTTTCTGGGCAATAATTTTGGCCAATTCACCATAAGTTTGAGTATTTCCATATGGAATATTACCTAAAATTTGCCAAACCTCTACCTCAAAAACAGTCCCTATAAGATGAAGGGGAATATGAATGGTAGGCTTTTTTCCTTGAAAGTACATATCAAGCCATTCTTTTACAGCTTTAAAAACTTGCCTTTCTTCCTCTTTTACATCTTCTGATAATTTTGAGGCAAAATACTTTTGCCCTTCAAACCATAATCCAGTTAATCCGATATCATCACATGAAAGGAGCATATTTCCTAAAGGTGATAAGTAATGACTTACATATTGCATGAATATTTTTTACCAATAGTTATTTTAAGGTTTAAGAGTTGTTTTCTGCTGCTTTTGGTTTTGCCCTGGTTTTACTTTGCTTAGGTAAATAATCTTTCATGCCAGCAACTTTACCACCTGAAATCTCCCAAAGATATAAACTTGCAATAGAGCAATAAGGCGAATATCTTTTACGGTATTTTTCAAATAACTGAGGGGTAATATTACGGTGATGATATACCATGCGAAGCCCCCTAATAATCGCCAAATCATCATAACTTAGAATATTCGGTCTTTGCAGACAAAAAAGTAAAATCATCTGAGCAGTCCATACCCCAATACCTTTTAAGGTGGTTAATTCCTTTATGGCATCCTCATCTGATAATTCACCTATACGCTCAATATTAAATTCTTTATTTACTACCTTTAAAGCAAACTCACTTATATACTGCGCTTTTCTATTACTTAGGCCACATGTTTGTAATTTGGTAATATCAGCCCCTGCGACACTCTCAGCTGAGACAGTACCTAAAAAATCCTGCAATTTTGCCCAAACACTCGCTTGTGCTTTTGCAGATATTTGCTGTCCTACAATATGATGCACCACCGATGAAAAAAGATCAGTATCAACCTCACGCTCGATAATCCCAAGTTCATCTATTACCTTAGCAAGTTTTTTATCTTTGCTTTTTAGATATTGAAGTTCTTTTGCACCATATAAAAAAATCAAACACTACCTCTTCTTATCATAAGCTATAACTTTTGCCCTAAATTCACTTTGAGATTCTAAAATTTTACTATAAAAATCTTCATAATTACTGGCTTGAGATGGAATTTTTAAGCCAAATTTGGTAATTACTATATCATCCCGCGCTTTTACATTATTTTCAAATGTAACCCCACTATTTAGATATAACTTAAGGTCCTTCTCACCTTCTTTTTGAGGGTAAAAATAAAACCCGTTTTTAGCATCAAAACGGAGCATATAGGCAAGTAACTGCAAATAATCTTTATTACAAATATTATGCATTGTTTTATATTTAGCATCACCAATAAGTCTGTTATCTTTATTGCGACTTATAAAATCAGGGTATATTTTACCTGTATTGGTAAAAAGCTTTTGAGCTCCAATCCTTGCTTTATTTAAAGGATGATAAAACAAATCACCTATAAGCGTATTGATATACTCTTCCCATAACCAAGAACCATCAAATAAAATACCATATATCTGCCTACTGCCTATACCAATTTGATGTTTTCGGTGCTCTAAGATAAGTAAACATAACCTTTGTAAAGCGAGGTATTCCCTAAAATAAGCGTGAGATACTAAGTTTTTTTTATTTTGGATAATAATTTTTGCTCTATCATAAAACTCATATGACTTAGTGACATCCGTAACCATTTGCACCTCTTCCTTTAAAGAAGCTAGCAGAGTCTTACCGTAAGGTTTATTTTTTAGATATTCAATAGTATGACGCACAAGTTCCATAAGTTTATTGTCATAAGAAAACTCACGCAGAGAATAAGCAATCTTACCAGTAAACGGGATATTTTTTTTTAATGATAGGCAATATCAATAGATCCTTTAAGATTATGGTCATTATGCCTTTTTAAGATATACTCCTTAAAAAGCCCTTTGCGAATTGCTTTTTTAAGATAGTAAATACTGAAAAAAATAATCACTCTCATCTTTGCTAAAGCGGGATTTGATAATTAACCTCTCCTCCCCTAAACCGAGAAAGCCCATAACATTACTTGATTTATAAAAGTTATTAACACTTTTAATTATCTCATCATTAGATAAATCAGCCTTAGCGCTTAGGCTTTCTGGAAAAACAAATACTCCTTCTTCCTCTAACTGTTTTAGATTCTTATCAGCAATTTTAGCAGTAAGCAAATTTATCTTGGTAAAATCTTCTTTTAAAGTATTCGAATTATCGGTAATTTTAAGAAGCTTCATCCGCCTAATCTTCCTTATTTTCCCTATCTTCCTTATATCCATAGGCAGATGCAAAAGACTGCATATTTTCTTCTTCGTCATACATACCTTGAACATAATCATGAAGCAAAGGCTCTAAGTAATCAGTCCATAGATTAATGACATACTCCCCACGCATAAATGCGGGGGTTTCTAGTATCAACAAATCTAGCCTACTTTTGTAGGTCTTACA
>CALXYT010000028.1 GCA_944393045.1 uncultured Succinivibrionaceae bacterium
TAGTCCTTACCTCTTGACAAGAAAGATGTATAAGTAAATTTGCTTGAGAGTAGTGAATTTTTGAGGTAGTCCTTACCCTGTGTTATATTTTGATTCCAAGCTCTTGCGCTTGAGAGTAGTGAATTTTTGAGGTAGTCCTTACCTAAAGACAATGCTTATAATGCTTTTGTGTCGCTTGAGAGTAGTGAATTTTTGAGGTAGTCCTTACCTGTGGGAATAACGCAAAATGCAAAACGTTCGCTTGAGAGTAGTGAATTTTTGAGGTAGTCCTTACCTAGTTTCTATGATTATCCCATTAGGCAGTAGCTTGAGAGTAGTGAATTTTTGAGGTAGTCCTTACCCGTTAACTGTTTTATTTGAATCTTCAAGGAGCTTGAGAGTAGTGAATTTTTGAGGTAGTCCTTACCAATTACAGCTTTACAAGCTGATTTTTTGCTGCTTGAGAGTAGTGAATTTTTGAGGTAGTCCTTACCAATATTACAGCAAGACAGTTTACTAATAATGCTTGAGAGTAGTGAATTTTTGAGGTAGTCCTTACCTAGCTGCAATCACAGAAACAACAGAAGAGCGCTTGAGAGTAGTGAATTTTTGAGGTAGTCCTTACCGTTTCTAAATTATCGTTATTTTCTCTCATAGCTTGAGAGTAGTGAATTTTTGAGGTAGTCCTTACCTACCTACTTCAAAAAACTTCTCAACTTCAAGCTTGAGAGTAGTGAATTTTTGAGGTAGTCCTTACCTAGGATTAATAAAGCATTAGAAACACAATTGCTTGAGAGTAGTGAATTTTTGAGGTAGTCCTTACCATTACAATTGTTAAACGTCCAAAAAATCAAGCTTGAGAGTAGTGAATTTTTGAGGTAGTCCTTACCTCCTTTTATTAGTAGTATCTTACGCTTTGAGCTTGAGAGTAGTGAATTTTAGAGGTTGTCTTTTTATTTCCCTCCATTTAGTCTTTTGTTACTAAATTTTTATTTAACAAGAAGTAAGAATATTTATAAGCAAATTGCTTGGAGTTCAATTATATAGGTCACTTATTATAGAAAATAAGGTGGCAAGCTTATGTTTTAGGATTCATCAATCACAACTTTCGTTTGTTTTATATTAAATTTTGAATTTTCAAAATTTTTTCAATTCTATCTAGAAGATATTTCAGCCAAGACCATGTTATTTATAATAGATTATGATCTATGTTTTATTTTTAAACTTATAGTTAAAAAAATATATTGAGTTTTAAATAAAAAATTGATATCATTTAAATATACTACGAGTTCAAGCAAATTTTTTACATAATGTCGTAAGACGGTGAGTGTTCACCAGTTATAATCTCTAAGAGTTGATTATATTTTTAGATCTGATCAACTGTTGGCTAAGCATCGTTGCTACTTGCGAGTGTGTACATAAGAAATTAGGTAGCGTTTTCATATATTTTAATGTAAATTTTTCAGTTAAGTTTTAAGGTATAAAATTAATTTATATCTAACTATATGTACATTTGATTTTACGATTTTTTAGTGATTCGTTATAATAGGATCATAATAAATAGAAGAATCACAAATCGAGGATTTACATGAAAATCTCTGAGATATTTGAAAAAAAGACACATCCTATTATTTCATTTGAGATATTTCCTCCAAAAAGAGATGAAGCTCTTAAGAATATCGATGCAACATTAGATGTGTTATCAGCTTTGCACCCTGATTTTATATCAGTAACGTTCGGTGCCGGTGGTTCGGTGACAAACTCAGCAACAGTTGATATCGCCAGTAAGATTAAGAATAAATACTCAATTGAAGCTTTAGTTCATTTAACATGTTTAACTTATTCTAAATCTGAAATACTAACCATGATTAAGAATTTACAGGATCATGGTATTGAGAATGTATTAGCGTTAAGAGGGGATCGTAATCCTAATATTGAACCTAAGAAAGAATTTCAATATGCATCTGATTTAGTGGCTTTTGTGAAAGAACATAGTGATTTTGGGATTAGCGGTGCATGTTATCCTGAATGCCATCCTGAAAGCAAAGATAGAATTAATGATATTTTTAATTTAAAGACTAAAGTCGATGCAGGTGCAACTCATTTAATCACTCAGCTGTTTTTTGATAATGAGATATTCTATGATTTTGTTGAAAGAACAAGATTAGCAGGTATTAATGTACCAATTGATGCTGGCGTAATGCCTGTCATAAATAAAGCTCAAATTGAAAGAATGGTGAGTTTATGTGGTGCGACAATTCCTCAAAAATTACAGCGTCTATTGGATAAGTATGCAGATAATAAGGAAGCATTATTTGATGCTGGCTTAACATATTGTATCAATCAGATTATTGATTTAATAGCTGCTGGTGTTGAAGGTATTCATATTTATACTATGAATAACCCGGTAGTTGCGCAAAGAATTTGTGATAGTGTTAAGAATTTAATTAAGCCTTAATGTAGTCGTGCTTATTTCTGTTTTTAAAGGATCTTAAAGTTTAACTTTAAGGTCCTTTAAGTTTTTATAACTCTTTCTTTTACTTAAAAGTAAATAAAAGACTGGTTTAACAAGAGATTATGAGGTCAGGTATTAATGAGTGGCTGGGGTACTAGGACTCGAACCTAGGGATGTCGGAATCAGAATCCGATGCCTTACCAACTTGGCGATACCCCAACAATGGTAGCTACGACTAGAATCGAACTAGTGACCCCCGCATTATGAGTGCGATGCTCTAACCAACTGAGCTACGTAGCCACAAAAAAGATTATTGTCTGAGTGATTGGCTGGGGTACTAGGACTCGAACCTAGGGATGTCGGAATCAGAATCCGATGCCTTACCAACTTGGCGATACCCCAACTAAAAAAAGAATGGCAGGGGTAGCTGGATTCGAACCAACGGATGACGGGATCAAAACCCGTTGCCTTACCACTTGGCGATACCCCTGCAATGGTAGCTACGACTAGAATCGAACTAGTGACCCCCGCATTATGAGTGCGATGCTCTAACCAACTGAGCTACGTAGCCTTTACAGTGAGCGCATTATCTATGTTTCTGGGTTTTAAGTCAATACTTTTTTTTAATATTTTTAAAAAAACTTAAAAATTGTTTAAAAAGTATTTAATTTCGATTTAATGCTTCATCTTTTGTTGTTAGGTGCATGCTTCTGGCGTATTATTTGCGTGTGTTAATTATCGCAGAAGTTTTATTATGTATTGCTTATTACGCCGTGCAGCAAATATATTCCCTAATAAAATAGCCATTGAGCTTGTTTCTAAGAGCTTAACTTTTGAAGAGCTTTATGATTTATCACTTAAATTTGATAATTTCCTTAAAAATATTCCAAACAGGGTGATAATAGTAAAGACCAGCTATACTCCGTTATATATCGCTTTTATTTTTGCCTGTATCAGAAATAATAAAATATATCTTCCTTTATCAAGTAAAGAAGGAACTGCGCTTCCCTTTAAGTTAGTTAGTTCTTTATCAGCTTTTTATCTTGAAGATGTTGATGATGCACTTTTGCAAGATAACAATAATATTTTTCTAAAAGAGGAAAACACAACTTTTTTATCAGGTATCTCATATTTTAGAAATTCCTCATTTTGTGCACAAAGCAATACTCACAGATATAGCGATAGCTTTAATGATGCGTTAATGCTTTTCATAAAGACTTTTCATTATGGGTGTGACGATAGTGATAATTATAAAGGTAATAATGACAATAAAAACCTTGAGGATTTAATTAAGTGTGTTTTACCATCAAGTGCAGAAAGCTATATTACTTTATTTGAGGAGCTTGTTGATAAATACTGCGCCTTTGCTTGTAATATTATGTTATCCTCAGGTTCAACAGGCGAGCCTAAAAAGATTCTTCATTGTTTAGCAGCGCATATATATAGTGCTATAGGAGCGCAAGAGGTTTTTACATTATATGATACTGATTCATATTTACTTAATTTACCTCTGAACCACGTCGGAGGTCAGGCTATAATCTTTAAGTCAATTATCTTTGGCTCTAAGATCGTCATTAAGGATGAGAATGTAGATTTAGCCTGGCTTTTAACCAATGATAAAGTATCAGTATTATCTTTGGTTCCTACTCAAGCTTTTAGACTGCTTAATGATAAAAATAACCCATTAAAGACTACACAATCGTTAAGAGCTATTCTTTTGGGGGGGGCACATATAGAATCTTCCTTAGTTAAGATGCTTCATGCCCAAAAGACTAATTTACGTGTTTTTGCATCTTACGGCAGTACTGAGATGGCATCTCAAATTGCAACACTTGAAATCATCAATAATATCACAGCAGGTTTTGTGCTACCGTTTAGAGATTTATGTATAATTGATAATGAAATATGCGTATCAGGAAAAACATTAGCATTAGGCTATGTTATAGATGATAAAGTTTTAGATATAAGGTCTAATGACGGGTATTTTCATACTAAGGATTTAGGTAAGCTTTCCAATGATGGGTTAACAGTAACAGGTAGAATAGATAATATGTTTATCTCAGGAGGTGAAAATATAATTCCTGAGGTGATAGAAGAGGCATTATTGGAAATTCCTAATGTTATAACCGCATTTGTGGTTCCTGTTGCCTCATATGAGTGGGGGCGGGTGGCAGTAGCTTTTATTAGGTTTAATGATGATAGCAGAGCATCCTTAACTAATGATGATTTTATTGATGCCCAGCTTGTGAAAAAAATAAAAGATGAGCTTAAAACCAAATTACACCGTGCATATATACCAAAGTATTACTTACATTGGAGTAGTGCAATTGATACCTCTTTTAAGGTTAAGCGTTCTTCTTTAATAGAACTCGCTACTAACATTTTATTAAAACATCAGATAACGCTTTAACAGGCTGATAAAAAAAAGACTATATCAACGTGTGATATAGTCTTGTAGTATGCTGGAAAGCTTTTATAAATTACTTTTTAACATTGAATAAGAAGGTAATAACATCACCGTCCTGCACAATGTAATCTTTGCCTTCAGCACGCATCTTACCTGCGGCCCTTGCACCATTTTCACCTTGATACTTAATGTAATCTTCGTAGCTAATAGTTTGAGCACGGATAAAGCCTTTCTCAAAATCAGTATGAATCTTACCTGCTGCTTGCGGAGCAGTAGCACCTACCGGAATAGTCCAGGCACGTACTTCCTTTTCACCAGCAGTAAAGTATGTGTGAAGATTTAAAAGTTTATAACCTGCACGAATTACACGGTTTAAGCCTGGTTCATCAAACCCAAGGCTTTCCATAAATTCATCACGTTCCTCATCGTCCATAGCGGCAAGGTCTGATTCCACAGAAGCGCATACAGGAACAACTACGGCACCTTCTTCTTTAGCAATAGCCTCAACCTCATCAAGGAATGGATTGTTAGTAAAACCATCCTCTGCTACATTAGCAATGTACATAGTTGGCTTTAAGGTTAAGAAGTTGCACTCTCTAATGGCGTATTTTTCTTCTTTAGTTAATTCCAAAGTAAGAAGCTTCTGGCAGTTATCAAGTACAGGCTGACACTTTTTTAATACTGCAAGTTCAGCAATTGCTTCTTTATCCCCACCTTTAGCCTTCTTTTCAACACGGTTCATAGCTTTAGTGCAAGTATCTAAGTCTGCTAATGCAAGTTCGGTGTTAATAACCTCAATATCTTCACGAGGGTTAATTTTACCATTGACGTGAATAATATTAGGATCCTCAAAACATCTTACAACATGTGCAATAGCATCAGTTTCTTTTATATTCATAAGGAACTGATTACCTAAACCTTCCCCGTTTGACGCACCTTTAACCAAACCTGCAATATCCACAAATTCCATGGTGGTTGGTACGATTTTTAAAGGATGATCAATGTCGGCAATAGCCTTTAATCTTGGATCTGGAACAGGCACAATACCGGTATTAGGCTCTATGGTGCAAAACGGAAAGTTTGCAGCTTCAATGCCTGCTTTAGTTAATGCGTTAAACAGAGTTGATTTACCTACATTTGGTAAACCTACAATACCACAGTTAAAACCCATGTTGGTTCCTTATTTAGTTGCTTTAAAACTATTTAGTCTATTAGTTGCTTTAGCGATGTTTTGGGTAAAAATAAGCCCAATACATTCAGCTGCTTCTTGCATTACTTGACTAATTAAATCTTTTTCAGTTGGTGATGGAATACCAAGCACAAAATTAATCATTTCAGGCTTGGCAACAGGATGTCCTATACCTATGCGTATGCGATGAAAATTTTGGTTATTACCAAGCGAACTAATGATGCTTCTAAGACCATTATGACCACCTGCACCACCACCAAGCTTAAACTTGGCAACACCAGGTAAAAGATCTAATTCATCATGCAACACTAAAATTTCTTCAGGTGCTATTTTGTAATATGAGGCTAAAGCTCCAATACAGCGCCCGCTTTCATTCATATATGTTTGAGGATAGGCAAGTCTTACCTCTTGCCCTTCAATATACCCACGGCCAACCAGACCTGCAAATTTTCCCTCATTTTGTAAGGAAATACGATATTTATCAGCAATCATTGCCAATAAATCAGCTCCCATATTATGGCGAGTATGTTCATATTGGGCACCAGGGTTGCCTAAACCTGCAATTAACTTAATAGTCATTATTATTACAAGACACCATTAAATGATTAGCTTAATTGTACTGGTAAGTTGTTACTAGTACGGGTAATTTCGTTCTTTTCATTTAAGTAAACGAGGGTTGGTTTATGTTTGCTAACCTCATCTTCATTAAAGAGGCCGTAGGCACAGATAATAACTCTATCACCAACGGCTGCCATACGAGCAGCTGCCCCATTAAGAGAAATTACCTTAGACCCACGTTCTGCTGCAATAGCGTAAGTATGAAAACGCATACCGTTTTCTACTACATAAATATCGATTTGCTCATGCTCAGCAATACCTGCTGCATCAAGAAGATCTTGGTCAATACCACAAGAACCTTCATAATTTAATACAGAGTGGGTAACTCGAGCCTGATGCAGTTTACATCTAAGTAAAATTCTCTGCATTTTTATTACCTTCTTTTTTGAAAATGGAAAAAATTTTTGTGTGCATTATAGCCTAATAGTCAGCTTTGAGCATTATTTTTTGCGAGGAACTTAAAATTTTTTTATAAATTCTAATAAAAAAGCGTTTTAGAAGAGTTTTAAGAAAAATTGAGTATTTGTATTAAAGTTAAGTTTTAAACTTTAAATAGTTAATCTCACTTAATGTTCGTGAGATTAACTAAATTTTGGGAAAATTTAAAATTGAAAATTATTGCATTACTTAGTTCTATCTACTACCAAGTTATCAATAAGTCTAACTTTCCCTAGGTAAGCCGCCACTAAAATTACCACCTGGCTAGAGTTCTTAATATCAGGTGAAAGAGTGATAGCATCAACAATAGTTAAATCATCAGTCTTAAAACCGTAATTATCAATGTTGTTGATAGTTTCCTCAATGACATCTTCAAGATCGTTTAAGTTTGGTAGAGCTTTAATCTTTGCAGCCAATTCACTTATTGCTAGATGAAGTTTTGGAGCGATAGAACGTTCTGCTTGATTTAAGCGATTGTTTCTTGAAGAGTAGGCAAGACCATCTTCATGACGCACAATTGGTACTTCGATAATTTTGATTTGGAAGTTTAAGTCACGAACCATCTCTTTAATTAAAGCTACCTGTTGGTAGTCTTTTAACCCAAAGCAAGCGTAATTTGGCTGTACGATATTAAAAAGCTTACTTACAACGGTAGCCACGCCTCTGAAATGACCTGGACGGAGCTGTCCTTCAAGGCTATTGCAGAGATCTGGAACTTCAATATAGCTCTGCAGCCCGATACCCTGTGGATACATAACTTCAGGAGTTGGGGTAAACACAGCATCTACGCCTTCCTTTTCCAGTAGCTTAAGATCATCTTCCAAGGTGCGTGGATAATTAACCAAATCTTCAGTTTTATCAAATTGCATTGGGTTTACAAAGATACTAACCACTACTTTTTGGGCCGCTTTTTTAGCTTCTTTTACTAAAGCTAGATGACCGCAGTGAAGATTACCCATAGTAGGAACTAAGGCGATAGTCTGAAGATTATTTTTATAATCTATTACAATCTGACGAAGGTCGTTGATAGTATTTGCAACTTTCATTTCTATAATACTTCTTATTGGTTTAAGTTAATATTGTTAAGCAAAAAGTCAGAGCTTTAATTAAAGCTATGTGCATCATTCGGAAAACTTCCGTCAGATACTTCTTTAATATAAAGTCTAATGGCATCTAATACGTTACCTGATTGAGCTAAAAAGTCTTTAGTAAATTTTGGAGGTTTGGCAGTCAGCCCTAGAGCATCATGCATAACCATGATTTGTCCATCAGTTTCATTACCGGCACCAATACCGATAATAGGAACATGTACAGTCTCACTAAGAGCCTTGCCTAAGGCCTTTGGTATGCATTCAACTACAATCATGCATGCCCCTGCTTTTTCAAGTGCCAGGCAGTCATCGATAAGTTTTTTAGCCTGTTCTTCTTCACGGCCTTGAACCAGATATCCCCCAAAAACATTTACAGATTGCGGGGTAAGACCTAAGTGACCACATACAGGTATACCATTTTGTACTAAAGTTGTAATTGTTTCACAAAGGTGTGCTCCACCTTCAAGTTTTACCACATTGGCACCTGCTTGCATGAGTTTATAGGCATTTTTGCAGGCATCTTTGACATTTGCATAACTCATAAAAGGCATATCAGCGATAAGTAGGGCGTTTTTAATACCAGCTCTTACGCATTTGGTATGGTAGGCAATATCCTTGGTAGTAACACCTAAAGTACTTGAGCCACCTTGAATGGTATTACCAAGTGAGTCACCCACTAAAATTGCACTAATACCTGCCTCATCAAAAATTCTAGCGAATGTTGCATCATAGGCAGTAATGGTAGCAAATTTCTTATGTTCATTTTTAAGCTTTTGGAGAGTTCTTACCGTGATTGCCATAAATCCTCCTTATTTATTACATGTTATAAACAAACAGTTTTAAAAATTCAGGTTATATAACCTTAAGCCCCTCAACATCATCTTTTGGCAGTTTAGGGATGATGTCTCTTAATAAAAAACCGTCAGGAGTCTTAAAATCTGGTGCGATTTCAAGAAGAGGGATGACAACGAAGGCTCTTAATAGAATCTGTGGATGAGGTACTATCAGGCGTTCATTGTTAATAAATTCATTACCATAATATAGTAAATCTAAATCTAATGTTCTAGGTCCCCAATGGATTAAACGCACACGTTTATGTTCTTGTTCAATCGTTTGTAAAAGATCCAGTAATTCTAGTGCAGAAAGGTTAGTGGAAAATTTTGCGACAGCATTAGTAAAGTCCGGTTGATTAGTAACACCATATGGCTTAGAACGATAAAGACTGCTAACCTGTAGGTTGGCAATATCTTTATGTGCCCTGAGCCTGGTTAAAGCTAAGAGCACTTGTTCCTGTGGATTTTCTAGGTTAGAACCTAAGCCAATAAATGCATCAACCATCTTAGACCTTATTTATTTCCAAAATAGGCTACTTGTGCATCACGAGTTTTGGGTTTTCCACGACGAATTTGCCTATTTCTAAAAGATTTATCATTAGATTTTCTACGTTTCTTATCGCGTTTATGATGTTCTTCTTCTTTGTTTTTTGCTTTTTGTAATAAAGCACGGCTTCTTAAAGAAGGAGGAACAATGAATTCATAAGCCTCAAGCCATTTTTCATAGATATTTTTAATATCAGGATCAAAATGACCACGAAGTGCAATAAAGTCCTGCGCAGCACGATATAAACCATTCCATACAAAATCCTGGGCATGTTCAAGATTATCTGGGTTTTCAAGTGAAACTACCATTGCCCAGATATCGGTGATATCTTTCATGGCAGGCATTGGTAACTGGGTAATCGCGCCTTGCTTTAATAACACAATTTCCGCAGCTTTACGCATGATTTCTTCATTGGTATGGTTTAGTGAATGCTTTGGTATAGTAAGCATACGAGTGTATAACTTATATACTAAAGGCCATAACATTACTGAATATAAGAAGTGTGGCATATTGCGTTTGCCATTCTTATGGCGTTCATCAGAATTCTGTAATGCATAAGCAATAAACTTATAAATTGCCGGATCTTTTGATAAAGTTCCTTGATCGGCCAAAAGGTACTTTAAGACATCATTATCAAAAAGTAATTTAAAACTCTTTTCACCGTGACCTGTGATAAATAATTTATTAAATTCCTCAAACATTCTAGCAGGAGGAACATTTTTTATAAGAGGTAAGAGTTCGTTTATCTTATCTTTGGTGCGAGGAGTAATACTAAAATCTAATTTAGCTGCAAAACGATAAGCACGAATCATTCTTACAGGATCTTCTCTAAAGCGGGTTTCAGGATCGCCAATGATATCGATTATGCCATTTAGAATATCGTATACGCCACCATGAAAGTCATGAATCTTGTTTTCAAATGGTGAATAGTATAGGGCATTTATGGTGTAGTCACGGCGAGTAGCATCATCTTCAAGGGAAGAACCGTAGATATTATCTCTTAAGAGCATACCTTCTTGTGAGGTAGTAGAAAGAACTTCTTGATCTTGTTTGGCTCTGAAGGTTGCTACCTCAATGATGCCGTTTGAAAATGTCACATGAACAATCTTGAATCTTCTACCAATGATACGGCTGTTAGAAAATAGTCGTTTCACTTGTTCTGGAGTTGCGTTAGTTACTACATCAAAATCTTTAGGAGCCTTATGTAATAAGAGATCGCGCACACAACCACCTACCAAGTAAGCCTCATAACCGGATGAAACTAAACGTTTAATTACCTGTAGTGCCTGAGAGTTTATCTTAGAGTGTGATATTAGATTTCCTGGTAAAACCAAATGGGAAGACCCATGAGCTTCAACTAATTCCTTATATTTTTTAGCAAAGGTATTTAGTTTGAAATTATCAACTACGGCAGTAATAGTAAACCTCCAAAGAGTTATCGATAACATTTAATAATATAAGTATAAAATATTGTATTGCTGGATAATTGAAAAAATTATTAAATGTTTAAATATAAATAGTAAAATATGGTAAGTATATTACTCTTTTTTTTCTAAAAAATCATATTTAAAAATAAAAATAGCCTTTTTTTAGTAAATAAGAGTCTTATCGGTTGGTAGGAATTTTACATATTTGAAAATTTTTGCTGGCTTCGGTAAGTATTTGATTAGGGCTTGTGCATAAAGGTATAGGTTGCCCTAAAAATGCCAGAGCTTCTTTTAACAGGGCACAAGGGTTTGTTTTATCTAAAGGCTGGGCATGATTTTGTTTTGAAAGTTTTAGTCCATTTGCCTCATATACAAGCGGTAAATGCAAATAGGAAGGTCTTTTAAAAGATAGAGCGTCAATAAGTTCTATTTGATGAAAAGTTCCATATAGCAGGTCGCATCCTCGCACTACCTCATTTACTCCTGATAGGGCATCATCAATAACACAGACAAGATTATAAGCAAAAAGTCCGTCTTTACGTTTTAAAATAAAATCTTCAAAGAAACTTGGATTTTGAGGGTTGTTGATAATTTCGTTAAAAATTACATCAGTAAAAGATAATACAGGTGCTAAGTTTTTAAAGCGAATAGATGATCCTTGGGGAGAGATTTGTTTATTACGGCAAAAATTGCGATAAACACCGCCAGATTCTTTAATAAGGGCTCTGCTGCAATTACAGTAGTAAGTGAGGTTTTTATCAGTAAGAGTTTTTAAGTACTGTTCGTAGATTTCAAGACGTTTGGATTGCACTAAAATAGGAGTGTTTATCTCAAAGCCAAATACTTCTAAGGTATGGAGAATATCATCAGCGTAGGCTTTTTTACATCTTGCAGTATCGATATCTTCAATGCGTACGTGCCAAATGCCATCCTGACTTTTGGCACGCAGATAGCTACCTAGAGCTGCCACTAAGGATCCGAAGTGTAATTGTCCACTTGGAGTTGGTGCAAACCTTGTGCAATAGCAAGGCATTAATTAAACACCTTGTTTTTCCTTTATTTCTGCCAAGTTCTTGCAGTTTACACAAAGCTCGGCAGTTGGACGAGCTTCAAGACGCTTAATACCTATTTCTTCACCGCAATCTTCGCAGTATCCAAAATCATCAGAATCAATTTTACGAATAGTCTTTTCAATTTTCTTGATGAGTTTTCTTTCACGGTCACGAGCACGAAGTTCAAGAGCGAATTCTTCTTCTTGAGTTGCGCGGTCTAACGGATCCGGATAGTTAGCTGTTTCATCATTCATATGATCAACAGTTCTTTCCACTTCCTTTCTTAGTTGGTCACGCCAAGCTTCAAGAATCTTCTTAAAATGAGCCTTCTGCTTGTCATTCATGTATTCTTCATTAGGTTGTACTTCGTAAGGAGTAACACCTGCAATGGCTAGAGGACCCAAGTCATGATTTTTGTTGTCGCTCATAGTCTATCTCCTATATATACTGTTCTTCTTTTTATTTTAGGCAAGTAAACAGTTTACTACTATTTTTAAACTCACCTAACAATGGTCGTTAAATAATCTTAACTAGGACTTGAGATTATCTTGTGATGAAATGTGAATTATAAAACATCTTGTTTCAATTCTCATTAAGTCAATGTAAAGTTTTATAATTTTTTTGTGGTAACTAACATTTTTGTGTAGTTTTAGCAAACTTCTTGGTGATTTTTTAGTAATTAGTAAGATCTTTTAAGATTTTTGGAAAGTTTTTGGTAAATAAGGAAGGATGAACCTTTTTTTAGATAGTTACGTAAATAAATAGCGATAATTGCTTATAAAGTATATAATCGTTAAATTTGCGATATAAGTTGTTAGCTAATTATAAAAAGTTTTTTGGACGGAGCGAAGAAGGTGACCGAAAATAGACAGGAGCAAGAGATTAAGCAAGATAAAAAACGTTGTTTTTTAGTAAGAATGATATTTTTTACCATTAAGTTTTCGATAGTTGGCTTAGTTGTTTGCTTGCTTATTTCTGCTTATTATTATTTTCAAGTGCTTGGTAGTAGCTTGGATGCTGAAGAAAAATGGGCTACACCTGCTATTGTGTATAGCCGTCCACTTGAGCTGACAGTAGATCAGAATATTAGTTTTACGCAGCTTGAGCATGAATTATCGTTACTCAAATATCGTAAGGTAAAAGATCCTTCTCATCCTGGTGAATATGGCGTAAGTCGTGATAAATCAAAAATTGTCCTTATTAGAAGATCCTTTGAATTTGCTGATGGTAAAGAAGAAGCTCGACCATTATTAATTTCCTTTAGCAATAAACGTATTAGCCGTATTCAAGATGCCGATAGCAAAGCGGATTTAGATTATGTGCTAATGGATCCTGTGCTATTAGATCGCATCACCTCCGAAGAAGGGGAAGAGGATAGAATTATCATAAGCCTTGCCGATGTTCCTCAAAAGCTTATCGATACTCTTATTTATGTTGAGGACCGTGAGTTTTATAATCACCATGGTGTAAATCCTTTAGCTATTATGCGTGCTATGGTAGTTAATATTAAAGCAGGCAAAAGAGTGCAAGGTGGTTCAACTATCACTCAGCAGTTAGTAAAGAATTACTTTTTGACTAGAGAAAAAAGTTTTGACCGAAAAATTCGTGAATTATTTATGTCTCTTGTAGTAGATGCTCGTTATAGTAAAGAGCAAATACTAGAGATGTATTTAAATGAAATATACCTAGGACACGGCGCAAGTGATATTTATGGTTTTGGCTTAGCATCGTATTTTTACTTTGGGGTGCCTGTTAATGAGTTAACATGGGATCAAGTAGCTCTTATGGTAGGTATGATTAAAGGTCCATCTTTCTATGACCCAAGAAGAAATCCTGAAAGAGCTTTAGCAAGACGTAACTTGATCCTTGGGTTAATGGTAGATGCCGGTAAGATTACCGAGGATGAATATAACTTTTATAGTAAAAAGCCATTAGGAGTGATAGGGCGCAAATCCTTTGGTACAATAAAAGTTCCTGGTTACATAGGGTTATTAAAAGAAGAACTAGCTAAAGAGCTTGGTAAGAATTATTTAAAAAATGCATCTTTAGTAATTTACACAAGTCTTGATCCTCAAGTGCAGTTAGCTGCCAATAAAGCAGTAACTACCGTTATTCCTACTCTTATAAAAAGATATAAAGAAAAGAATTTACAGGCTGCCGTTGTAGTTTCAAATTGGCGAACCAGTGAGGTTTTAGCGGTAGTATGTAGTAGCGATCCAACATTCCCTGGGCTTAATCGAGTGACTAAAGCAAAACGCCAGATAGGTTCTCTTGTAAAACCTGCGGCTTATTTAACAGCTTTTGATAATGGTTGGCATTTAGGCTCAATGGTAAATGATGCTCCACTAAAGGTTAAATTAGTTGATGCTAATCAAACCTGGGAGCCAAAAAACTTTGATCATAAGTATTTAGGGTGGAAGCATTTATATGAATTTTTTGCGCAATCAAGAAATATTCCAATGGTGCGTGTTGGTCTTGATTATGGTGCTGATAGATTAGCGGATACCTTATATCGTCTTGGTTATCACGGTAATATAACCCCTGTACCAAGTATTTTTCTTGGTAGCGTCTCTATGACCCCTTATGAGGTCAATCAGATGTATGCAACTATTGCCACAGAAGGTTTATATAAGCCGCTTTCTGCTATTCGTTCAGTAAAATCTGGCGATGAGGTGATTTTTAACAGAGCTGGTAAACTTGATGCTAAACAGGTAATTGATCCAAGAAATGCCTATCTGACAATTTATGGTATGACAGTTGTTACCAATCAAGGTACTGCAAGATCCTTGCGAGCCAATAAGGTAGTTGGTAGAAATACTGTGTTGGCCGGTAAAACAGGTACTTCTAATGAATCACGTGATGCCTGGTTCTCGGGATTTGATAATAATGAATTAGTGACTGTCTGGCTTGGTAAAGATGATAATACTCCAACAAGATTAACAGGATCTAATGGTCCATTAAAGATTTATGATAGTTATATTACTGAGCGTGGTGTTAAATCATTGCAGATTGCTCGCCCTGAAGGTATCGAGTTTGTAAACTTTAATAAAGAAGGTTACATTATGGATTCTGAAACCTGCACTAATGTAGGTGATTATGTGCGTCTGCCTGTTAGATCAGATAAGATTACCAGTGACCAGCGCAGAATCTGTAAGAATATCTTTGAGGAAACTTTTGATAAAACAACTGACTTCTTTAAGAGTCTTTTTGATTAAGTAGAATCATAAAAAATAATAATCCTTCCATGACTATCCTGCCTAAAATTTTGCAAGGTTATGGAAGGATATTTCAAGTAAAGCGCTAAAAAACTTTTTTCTCTATGCTATTACTCTCAAAAATCTCTACATAATCCTTGCTTTAAGAGCAAATATGTTACAATTAAAGGAGTTTTTTACCATATAAAGCCTCATAAGTTCATATTAAAAATAAAGGTTTGATAAAAGTCTGATGGATCTCTCTGAATTAAATAACGCTAAATTATCTTCGGAAGCTAAAAATGTTACCCAAGATGCGGCACTGCTGCCTCAGACAACTGGTACTGCTAGTAAAAATATAGCTCCGATTAATGTTAGTGCGGCTTATTCATATCTAAGTGTTATTACTAGCGAAGGAACGCTAATTAATAATGATGAGTTCTCTTTAGCGCAATCTACTTTGCAGCGTCATATTGCCTCACTTGCTCAGGATCCTCAAAGAGCAGCAAATGCAAGTTCTGCCCCTGAGCAAAAACCTCTTATGGAACTAATAAGTAAGTTATTAGTACGTGATATCGAGTTGCAAGATGAAATTGCTCATAATTTCACTTCAAGAATCGAGATTGTCAAAACTGCCGATGCTGTTGATACCTTAAAAAGTTATTGCGATACTTTACCAAAAGTTTTTCAGGAAAGTAATGAACCTGGTAAAGCTTTAATGCGCTACCTTTGTGAGATTATTGTTAATCGCTCAACAGCTGATAATATTTCACCTGCTATGACCAGGCAACTGGCTTTGCATCAAATCTTTGCACCTGATATTGCTTTAACCTCCAAAGAAGCCATGGTACTTGATAAACTTCTAGGGGCAACTATTGAGTTTATTCGAGCTAATCAACCTGATGTCTTATCTTCTTTAGGAAGAGAAAGTGCTCAAGTCTTATCAGCTAATAGTACCAGGGAAGAGATGGCAAACTTTATTATCGATGCCTTAGGTGATAGCGTTGATGATAGTACTTATTTAGATATCTTTACTAAAAATAGCGATAAGTTTTTAGATGAGCAGAGTGCTGTTATCGCTAAAAAAGTTGAAGAGATTATTACAAGAGCTGCCAATACCGCACGAGATGCTAATTTATTAGATGATTCATCGCCAAGTGTTACGCCAATATCCAAGGAAGATCCTACCGATAATGCTAAAGAGTCAACTTTAGCACCTATGGATATAACGGTGCGTGAATTAAATAAGCGCTCGTCTGATATTCAAAAGCAGTTAAATGACGATACTATCTCAAAGGAAGAAAGTAATAATTTAAAAGAGCAGACTATTGAGGAGCTTGCTAATAAAATCAGAAACTCCTTAAATAATGAGGCTAATACTAAGGTTATCGATAATAAGGATCCTGCTTCTTTACCACAAACACAAGAAACGCCAAAAACTTCAGAAAATCTTGCAGTTACCAGGGAAAAAGAGCCGTTTTTACGTGATGCAGTAGTAAAAACCATGAAGGAGGCGCTACAAAATGATGAGCAAAGTAGTTCAAAGATAAATGCGCAGGATAAAGGTAATATAGATTTACTAGATGAGTATGAGCATTTTTCACTTCCTAAAGCCCAGGTACAAGGTGAGCCTTTAACTAAAGGTGATGAGGAGCGCATTAAATATATTCTCTCTAATGCCGTGGCGCAGGTGAAAGATTCTCATATTCTCGATAGTGATGAGGCATTAAGTAATGCCGATGTTAATGTTAATGATATTTTAATAAAAAATGAGGTTACTAAAGCTCTAGATGAGCTTAAGACCAATACTGATGCTAACCTTGCGCAAGAAGACATGAAAGTAACTCCAAAAGTTGATACTCTGCTTTCTGATATTGAGGCGCAAGAGGATAGTTTATCTGATGAGTTACTAAAGCTTAGTGACATTGCTAAAGAATATAATTTGGGTAATTCTCCTGCTAATGCTGCCAATATCTCAGATGATATGGTTCTACCTCAAGATTCTACGAAGGTAGGAGGTTTAAATCCTAAAAATGTAGTTACTTCAAGTACCGGCATAAGTGTTAATGATGCCAGTGAATTAGTAGAGGAAAATAAATCTTTAGAAGTAAATTCTAAGGTTTTTACTACTGTTAAGACTTCTTTAGAGTTAAAAGATCCAATAGTTACAGATGACAATATTGAAGCACCTAAGGAAAGTTTGGTGAAAATAAATGCTGCTTCCCTAGAAAAGAGTGCTTCTTTAAAAATGCCAGAAGTAGGCAATTTAGCAACATCGCAGGATGATGCTTTGCAGGGTGCAAACACTTCCTTGAATTTACAAGATAAAGCATTAAAGACTGCTAATTTAGGGCTTAATCAAGTTTCTCAACCTATTGATGCTGCTAACAGTAAAAATGTGGCTGATAGTGCAGTTAAAAACGAAGTAACTAATGATACCTTAGCCTCTCGTCATACTCCATATAATAGCTATTCATGGAGTAACAGTATTATTAAGCATAAAGAAGCAGTTGCCAGTATTGAGCCGCAAGATGCGCAAAATACTGATTCGCGACTGGTAACAATTACATCTAATGATTTAGATGATGATGCGCTATTACCTAATAAGTTAGTAGCAGCTTCTGATGATTTAGATCTTGCACCGAAAGAAGTAGCCCAAAAGTCATCTTTTTTACAAAAACTTATGGGGTTTTTAGGAAAAAAAGAAGCTAATCTTCAAGATGTATCTAGCGCAGTGGCAAATTCCCAGGTAAATAACGAACCTCGAGAAATACAGAGTAAAGTCATGCCTATGGAGGATATGATAAGCACCTTAGGCAGAATTATTAATGACGGTAAAATCACTCCTGAAATTAGGGAAATGGCTAGGAATATTCAGCAGGCTATGACCACTCCAATAGGAGATTTACAGTCTGTTGCTGAATGGTTAGGTTTTGTGAGTGCTCCAATGAGTGCCTCAGGTCCTCGTGCTGAGGCTATGCAGCAGTGGGCGCTGTTACTGTTATCAATTAGATTCAGACAAATTGGCAAAACCATTGATAAGTTTACTAAAACCGATCAATTTAAAAAGCTTATCCAAAATGTGCAGATTGGTGATGATAAATCCTGGCCTCAAAATTCACTTAATCAAACTTTACAGCAAATTGAAAGATTGCAAAGTAATAATCAAGCATCACCATACCCAATACCTTCATATATTCCTTTACCACCTTCATATGATCAAGGTAAGGAAGGTGCTTTGATGATAGAGCATAAAAAGCATGAAGATGGGGAAATTGAATGGAAACTTAATTTCTTCTTTGATTTGCAGGATCTTGGCGCTATGCAAGTTAAGACTTTTATTAAATTTCCTGAGATTAAGCTTGCCGTAGTAACTGAAAAACTTGACGCTTTACAAAGAGTAAAAGCAACCATAGGTCATTTATCCACAAGATTTGCGGACTATGGCTTAAACGTTGCCAATGTAGCTACAAGAATGGGCACAGTCTATCCGCCAAAATCAGTAAGTAGTAGCACCAAGAGTGATACTTATGATGGTTTATCACTAAAAATTTAGGAGAGAAGATGGAACATGAGGTTAAGAAGGCGATAAGCTTAAAGTATGATGATAACGCTCCTTTTGTAGCTGCTAAGGGTGAGAGTAAGTATGCTGAGGATATTATTGCTATGGCCAAAGAACTTGGCATATATGTGCATAAGGATCCTGCCTTATTAAGTCATTTAGAAAAGCTTAAAGAAGGAGAAAATGTGCCTAAACCATTATTTGTGGTGGTAGCTGAGATTATTGCTTATTCTTATATGTTGCAAGGTAAAACTCCTGAATCCTGGACTGATATACAAGGTGATAGACACATTAACCGCAATATTTAACCAGCTTTTTTGCGCTATTGTAAGTAGTTTCTTAGGTGTTTCTTTGTGGGTAAATAACTAACAAATTTGCCGATACTGAACAATTAAAAAATTATAAAAATATTTAAAATATGGTAAGATATCTTCATTTAGAAGCACTTAAAACATATAAAAAATAATTACATATTTGGAAGTGGTTATACATAAGTATATTATGAAGAAGTTAACATATTTTCTTGCAATAGGTTTAACTGCCCTGGGCTTTTTATTTAGTTCCAATGCCTATGCGGCTCGATCATCTGTGTCAATCATGACACCTCGCAATACTGTTCATATCGATAAAGATTACACATATGGTTTTGCTTATCTGTCAGGCAATGCTTTAGATGTTTATGAAACACCTAACCGTAAAATCGGTTGGAAAGTTAATTACGAGTATTTAGATAAGTATATGTTGCGTCCAGTAGCTGTGGCATACGCAGCGTATATTCCTGTATGGATGCAGGATTGTATTTATAATCTTAACCAGAATATTAGAGAAGTAAATAACACTGTAAATAACCTTTTGGTTGGTAGACCAGTTGATAGTTCAATTAGCCTTGGTAGATTTGCTCTTAATAGCACCGTGGGGATTTTAGGGTGTTTTGATGTTGCAAAACATATTGGACTTGAGCGCAAGCGCATGAGTTTTAATACAGTATTAGGTAAGTATGGTGTTGATCAAGGTGGTTATATTGTTCTACCTTTCTATGGAGTAGGTACTTATAGAAGTATAGTAGGCGATACTGTTGATAATTTATATTTCCCGATTGTCGTTTTTCCTTACTGGCTTGATGTTGTTTTATGGGCATCTAAGACTATTGATGCAAGATCAAGATTATTAGATCAAGATGAGATATTAACTAATTCACTTGATCCTTACAATCAATTCCGAGATTTTTACCTCATGTATGCTGAAGGTTTAGTAAATGATGGTAAAGTTACCAATCAAGAACCTGAAAAGCTAGATGAAAATCTTGATGATTATTTAGATGAGATAAATGAGTAAGAGTAATGCCAAATAGATTAACAGAATTACGTGAGCAGATTGATGAGGTTGATAAAGAGCTAATAGAGGTTTTTGCTAAACGTTTAGCTCTTGTTAAAGAAGTTGGTAAAGTTAAAAGCGAAATTGGTACCCCTGTGTATGTACCAGAGCGAGAAATTGCTTTATTAACTAAGCGCCGTCAAGAAGCTGCTATAAAAGGAGTAAGTCCTGATTTAGTAGAAGATGTTTTACGACGTATTATGCGTGAATCTTACGGTGCTGAGGATGGTGCAGGTTTTAAGTGCATAAATCCTAAGGTGCGTAAAATTGTAATTATAGGTGGCCGTGGTGGCATGGGTAGAATCTTTGTTAAGTTATTTACCCAATCTGGTTATCAGGTTGCAAGTATGGGATCTCGTGACTGGGACAGCGCCCCTGAAATCTTAAAAGATGCCTCATTAGTAATAGTATGCGTACCGATTGATAAAACACAATTAGTTATTGGTAAACTTAATAACTTACCAAAAGATTGTATTTTAGCTGACTTTACCTCAACTAAGAGTATGCCACTTGAGGAGATGCTTAAAGTGCATCAGGGACCTGTGGTTGGGTTACATCCAATGTTTGGTCCTGATATCTCAACTATGGCAAAACAGCTTGTTATTTGGACTGTTGGTCGAGATGATGATGCTTGCACCTGGCTTTATAATCAAATTGAATTATGGGGCGCAAGAATTTATCGTGTAAATGCAAAAGATCATGATGATGCCATGAGTTATATTCAAGCGTTAAGACATTTCACCACTTATTGTTATGGGGTATTTTTAGCGCATGAAAATAAGGATCTGGAAATTTTAATGGATTTAAGTTCACCAATTTATCGAATGGAACTTATGATGGTTGGTAGATTATTTGCCCAAGATCCAAGCTTATATGCTGATATAATTTTATCATCAGCAAAGAATCTTGATTTAATTGAACGTTATCATCAAGAAATCGTTGATGTAATTAAGATGCTTAAAGAAAATGACCGTGATGGTTTTATTGAAGAGTTTAAAAATGCCCGAGCATATTTTGGGGAATACGCTGAAATTTTCTTAAAAGAAAGTAAAGGTTTATTAGCTAAAATGCATGATGCAAAAGGCTCAAAAATCAATTGTTAATGTTAAATAATATAAGGATAAACTAAAGATGAATGCGGGAGCAAAGATTGCTATTGTTGCAGGTCTGGCAGTAGTTACATGTGCAGTAGCAGCTAAACCTATTACTAGTTATGTGGCACAGGGACAGTATGATTCAGTTGTTCAGGAATTGACTCAGAGTAAGATTCCATATGAAAACTATGAATGTACGGTAGCGCATACTGAAACTAATAGAACTTTTGATAGTAGGGAAGCTGATATAAAAGTTAGCTGTGGTGATCTGACCTTAGATGGTAAGCTAAAAACTACTTTTGGGGTATTTGGCGCCGAGTCTATTTATGAAGGTGACTTTAATAATAGCTCTTTAATGAAGGCCAGTATTTTAGGAAAAGCTGGCAGTATAGAGAAAGATCCAGAGTCTACTAAAATAACTTTTGATTACCTTGCCAAGACCATAAATGTTGATAATACTTTTAAGGCTATTACTCATTGGGCATCTGAAAGAGCAGCGGAAAAAGTTGAAGCTAAGAATGTTAAGATTTTAGCATCCATTGATGTTGCTAAGTTAAAAGAAGCACCAATTGATTTAATCAAAAGCGGCAACACTTCAGGTAATTATAATATTAGTGCTGATAAGGTAGTGCTATCAGCCCGTAACGATGCTGTTGAATTTAGTGATGTAAAATCAGAAGGTTTCTTATTACCAGGCAACGTAGTAGCAAAACAAGAAACTCATGTGGGTTCAATTTTAGTTACTGAACGTGAGCAGGAGATATTTACTATCAATAATGTTGCTTTAGCCTATGATTCTTTAGTAGGTGATAATGATACTTATGGCTTAAATTTTGGACTTAACTTTGATTATTTAAGCGTTCCTCAAAAGATTGCGAAGAATTTGATTCCGGAATTTAAGGAAGAGCTTAAAATTGATAATTTTAATTTAGCATTTGAACATGTTAATTTATCATCTCCTGAATTTACTGATTTATATTTATCAAGCTATTCTTCATCATCATTTGATAAGTTAGTTGAAAAGTACTTTAATGATACCTCTAAGAAGGTTAATCTTAAGCTAAAGGACTTATCATTTAAGTTAAATAATAACCCTGCTAAACTTGATGGTACTTTAGTTTCTACTTACCGAGGATTAGCAGAATCAAGATTTACTAATGAAATAAATTTTGAGGCAAATATTTCACTTCATCAGAATTTAGTGAAAACTTTAATGGGGCAGATGATGCCAATGGTTGATGGTATTGTGCAAAATGGTATGGTTTCTTTAGAAAATGACTTCTATAATTCTAAGGTTAATATTAAAGACAACCACATTTTATTAAATGGCAAACCATT
Source organism: uncultured Succinivibrionaceae bacterium (assembly GCA_944393045.1). GTDB lineage: Bacteria > Pseudomonadota > Gammaproteobacteria > Enterobacterales > Succinivibrionaceae > HGM20899. Next base: position 22,599 of record CALXYT010000028.1, read on the forward strand.
AATGTAAGCTTTAATAAAAGCTTAATATTTTACATTAAGTAAGAGAAAGCCTGCATATTGCAGGCTTTTCTGATAAGTAAAGAAGTTTACTTTTAATTCCCTTTGCTTGCTTTAACCTTCATTTGGCTAAAGACTTCTTTACCGCAGAAACAATCTGGGCATACCCAATCGCCCGGTAAATCTTCAAAAGGAATTTCGCCATCATAAACGTGACCACAAACACCGCAAACCCACTTAAGCTCAAACTTTTCTTCCTGAGTGTTATTTGCTTCTTGTGTTTTAACAGGTTCTATTTCTTCACCTTTTTGCGCTTTTCGTGCTAAAGATGAAACATTATTGCGATAGAAATCATAGGTCATTGGAGTTTTATCTTTTCCGTCTACGGCATCTAAAACTTCACAATTCCATAAAATGTGAGTTGAAAGCTCAAGTTCATGGAATACTTTTACTTTAAAAGAACCTAAGCAGTCGGTTAATACTGGTAAATCATCGATAAGCTTATAATCAACATCCTGCCATTTGTCGATATCACGAGAAGAATTTAACCCAAAACGAGCAATAAGTTTAGGGTCGGCATCTTCACCAAGAATAGATACAGTAAATTCACGAGCATTTTTAATGCATGCTGTGGTATAGCTCTTTTTATTAGTACATAGCGCAATCCCAAAAGGAGTTGCAGTTACTTGCATTAGGGCATCTACGATACAACCACAAAGACGATTGTTTTCGTCTTTAACTCCTACAATATATATACCGTGAGAAATTTTTGATAAAGCATTGGTATCCATAAATTTTCCTTTTTATTGTTTGTTTACCTTAAGGTAGTAACATGGGTTAAATGGGTTTATATTGATATAGAGTATAAAAATTAAAATACAAATAAAAATACCGATTGGGGCACTAGCTCCTTGTGGTATGAAATAATGATATTTTAAAAATATCTGTCCCCATAATGGAATAAAGAATAATAAAAATAACAGTAATCCACCTTGAATTTTTAGCTTGGTGGCAACATTAGGGGAGGTGCGACGAACCATCTTAGGAATGATTTTTATTTGAGGCTCTTTCTCAGAGTTGTTTATTATCTCTTCAGATGCTACCTTAGTTCTTGCTAAAAGACCGTAATACTTAAATATTCTGGTTTGTTTACTTGGTCCAATATTTATCTCAAGGCGCAATTTTAGAATAGTATTAGCATGACAAATATTAGCTAACTGCGCAAGTTCGGTAAGAGCTTCTTTTTTTGATCCCCCTTCGCCATAAGCGTAATAACTTTTTATAGTTTCAATTACAGTTTTATTTTTTGGGTTTTCGGTATTACTAAAATAAATCTTATCGATTTCATCTTCTAATGGTTCATCATCAAAACTTTTAGTAATTTTTACGAGTTTAGTTTTTTTATAAGGACTGTCAGGGATTTGTTTATAAGGAGTAAACTCAATACCTATACCAATTTCTAGGTAAATAGATTTATCGCAATCATTGTCAGTGAAATAATAGATTTTATTATCATTGCCAATAATTTGTCCTGGCTGATCCTTAAGAGGTAAAGATAATAATTGTCCCAACATATATACCTCATTGATGTATAAATCTTTAAGTTTAGGCGACCTTAAGCACTAAACTATCATAAAAAAATTTATTCTGCCATGTATTTCTTAATAATTTGATAAAGAATTAATTTTTTAGGCTTTGAATCTTAGGAGTAAAAGGTATTATATGAAAGATAAGGAGGATATTAGTTTTTTACCACAAGAGAGAGCTGAATAAGAGCATCTACCTTGAAAAATCGCTCTTTAAGCCATAGGTAAATAGTATAGGAGTAAGAAATCTAAAAGTTAAAAAATAGAAAAATTCTAAAAAATATAATTCTTTTTTATGAACTTATGTAAATATGGTAATATCTAAGGAAAGTGGAGTTTAATATATTCTTTTTTTCACTAGATACGCTTTTTTAGGGAGACTGAGTTTTGTTTTTAAGATCGATGGCATATATGTTAACAATGGTAGGAGTGCTTATAACTGTTACTATTGTTGGTAATATTATTCTTGCTGTGTTAGGGGTAAAAATGAATGGCGCAAGTATGGCTGTTTTATTACTCACCTCTGCAATTTTTGGGTTTGCAGGCTCTTTAATAAGCCTGTTTTTATCCAAAACAATCGTTAAAAAAAGCATGGGCGTAGAGGTTATTACTAATCCTTCCAGCCAGGCGGAAAAATGGTTGGTTAATACCGTTGCAGGTCTTGCCGCTAAAAAGGGCGTAAAGATGCCTGAGGTAGGTATTTATCAGGCTAATGAAATGAATGCTTTTGCCACTGGTTGGAATAGAAATGATGCCTTAGTAGCAGTAAGTACAGGACTGCTTGATAAAATGGAGCAAGATGAAATTGAGGCTGTATTAGGTCATGAGTTATCACATGTAGCTAACGGTGATATGGTAACACAAACCTTATTACAAGGCGTGGTTAATACTTTTGTATACTTTATTTCCTTTGTGCTTTCAAGCATTATTGCCAATGCCTTAGCTAACAGAGATAGTGAAAACAGCTCAAGCTCAGGTCTTGGTTCAACTATAGTGTACCATGCTGTGGCAAGTTTACTACAAGTAGTATTTGGTATATTAGGTACTATGGTTGTTATGTGGTTCTCAAGATGGCGTGAATATCATGCAGACCGAGGTTCTGCTCAGGTTTTAGGTAAAGATGCCATGATTAATGCTCTTGAGGCGTTAAAAAGACAGGTAGTAGAAGAAAAGCCTGAGAATGTAAAAGCTTTATGTATTGCAGGAGCACCAAGTTTTGCGGAGCTGTTTATGACTCATCCACCTTTAGAAAAGCGCATTGCTGCCCTTAAAGCTTTATAAGTATAAAGTAATAAGCAATAAATAAAACTCCCCCTGAAAGCTTACTAAACTTTCGGGGGAGTTTTTTTCAGGTGAGTAAGTATTATATTTTAAGTTATTAAGCTTTAAGGAGATAAGCTAAAGTATTAAATTCTTAATATCAGATTTAGGGGACTTCCCTAACATCTTTTTATACTTACGGCTTAAACTGCGTTGGGCTTTGATAACCAACTTCATAGGATGCAGCTGTTGCATTAAAATTACCTGAGAGTATAAGTTCTTCGCTTGCGTGAGTTTCCAACGCTTTTGGTATTGCAAAGGACTAATACCGGTCATCTTCTTAAAGTTACGATAAAATGAAGATGATGACATTTTTACATCTTCAGCAAGTTTGTCCATGTTTAACTTATCGGTATAGCATGTTTTTAGTAGGAAAATTACCTGGACAATCTTATTAGAATATAGAGCCACTAGTGTAAATGGATTGCAATTGCTCACCTAAGGGCCTAATAAGAAGGCGGTAATATATTTCTTTTATAATAAGAGTTGAGAGAATTTCTTGCTTTTTAGTGGATTTATCAAGTAATGACAATGACATACTCCCCACGCATAAATGCGGGGGTTTCTAGTATCAACAAATCTAGCCTACTTTTGTAGGTCTTACA
>CALXYT010000029.1 GCA_944393045.1 uncultured Succinivibrionaceae bacterium
TGGGGCATCAACTCTTAGAGGAGAATTTGTAAGACCTACAAAAGTAGGCTAGATTTGTTGATACTAGAACCCCCCCCGCATTTATGCGTGGGGAGTATGTCATGAAAAAGGTACTAACCAGACCTCGGGTAATATCGATCTTTGGTTTAAAGAGATAAAAGTTGCAAATTAATTGAGCTGACTTAACTGAGCTGGTATAGTTAAACTCAACGTAATGTAACTATTATAACCACTAAACAATGAAGAGGAATAATGGTTTAAAACAAATTTGCTGAGGTCATTTTGTATAATAAACCCTATAAATTTGAGCTTTAATTTTACTATAAGGAAAGGTTGTTGTCAGTGGTTTTACCTTTTTAAAAAAGTTAAGTATTGGTTTAAATCTTAAGCAATAAATCCCTTTAAACTATATTGTTTACTGTTTTTATTGAGCATATTTGTTATTTTAGTGCTATAATGCATAAATTAGCTTTAAAGCTTAAACTTAAGATATTGATTCAGCTTAACGTTATTGGTTATTTATTCAGATAAATAGCAATAACGGCTTTTTGTAATAAATTTAAGGTTATTACCTTGATACATTAAAGCTTATGTTATGCTGATATATGCTTTTTATGATATTTATAAGGTTTATCAATGAGCTGGCTTGAAAAGATTCTTTCTCCAAAAAATGAAAAAAGTCGTCCTTCACCAATTCCAGAAGGGGTGTGGACTAAATGTGATGAATGCGATCAAGTTTTATATCGTGCAGAGTTAGAGCGTAATTTATGTGTATGTCCTAAGTGTGGTCACCATATGCGTATATCTGCTCGTGATCGTATCCAACGTTTTTTAGATGCTTCTAATACTCAGGAATTGGTAGCAGATCTTGAATCACAGGATGTATTAAAGTTTAAGGATACTAAGCGTTATAAGGATCGTATTGTAGCGGCTCAGAAGTCTACTAACGAAAAAGATGCTTTAGTTGTTATTAAAGGTGAATTAAAAGGTTTACCAGTAGTATGTGCTGCTTTTGAATTTGCTTTTATGGGCGGTTCAATGGGTGCTGTTGTAGGCGAAAAATTTACTCAAGCTGTTAAGTGCTGTATTGAAGAAAAGCGTGCGTTAATCTGTTTCTCTACCTCAGGTGGTGCAAGAATGCAGGAATCACTATTTTCACTTATGCAAATGGCCAAAACCTCAGCAGCTCTGGAGAAACTTTCAGAGCATGGTTTACCATTTATTAGCGTACTTACCAATCCTACCATGGGCGGTGTAAGCGCTTCACTTGCTATGCTTGGTGATATCAATGTAGCAGAACCAAAAGCTTTAATTGGTTTTGCGGGGCCTAGAGTAATTGAGCAGACTGTTCGTGAAAAACTTCCAGAAGGCTTCCAAAGATCAGAATTTCTTCTTAAGAAGGGCGCTATCGATATGATTATCGACAGAAGACAGATGCGTGATAGATTAGCAAAAATCATATCTATGCTTTTAAAGACTGATATTACTCAAGCATCTACTGCGTCAGCAGATTAAAATTTTCAGTAGCTAAGGGGGCGCCCTTAGCTATGGTGGTAGTATATCATTAATCTAATTAACAAACTTACTACTTAGTCAATTCCCAATTAGCCAATAAACTGCTAGCTCTTCAATCATTTAATTTCTATTTTTATCTCTGTTGCTTTCTTAGGCTGCGTGTTCTTTCTTTTATCGGCTCCTGATGCTTTTGTAGCCCAGGTTCTCTTTTACAAAATTTTATTTAGTGCTTATTAGTTCTTGGCATGATATTTAGCGTATAATGCTATCTTTAGTTTTAGTTAAGATGTGCAAGATGATAGGTGTAAGGCTTCAATCATGACCGATACTATTAAGTTAGCTCCGAAGAATATTAATCAGTGGTTAGAATATTTAGATAACATCAATCCTAATGTTATGAAGTTAGGACTTGAAAGAGTTCAAAGTGTCGCAAAAATCTTAGGGGTAGATAATTTTCCGAATAGTAAAATTGTGACCGTAGCAGGAACTAATGGTAAAGGTTCAACAGCTACTATGCTTGCCAAGATTCTTGATACGGCTGGTATTAATACAGGGCTTTATACCTCTCCTCATATCTTACGTTTTTCGGAACGAATTATTGTTGGTGGTATTGAGGCATCAGATGATGAGTTATGTAGTGCTTTTGAGCAGGTGTATAAAGCACAGAGCTTAGTAGAACCACTAACATTTTTTGAGTTTACTACTTTAGCAGCTCTTCTTATTTTTAAGGAGCATGATTGTCAGGTAATTGTGCTTGAAGTAGGTCTTGGTGGGCGATTGGATGCAGTAAATCTCTTAGATGCTGATATTGTAATAATTCCAAGTATTGGTATGGATCACTGCCATATATTAGGGAATACTTATGCCCAGATTGCCACTGAAAAAGCAGGCGTTATTAAACCCAAAACTGCAGTTACTATAATAGGTCAAATGCCAAAAGAAGCGGAAGATGTTATTGCCAATAAGGTATATGCCTACAAAGGGGTGCTTCATAAGATAAATAAAAGTATTATTGTAGATTGGGTTACTAATAGATCATTTAACTTAGTTAAACCTTTTGAGTTAAAAGGGGTAAAAGTTCCAGTCTTACCACCGGTAAATGCTCCATTATCACTTATTGCCGCAGTACTTCTTAAAATGGTGTTTCATTTTGATATAACCGAGAATGATTTAAGGTTAGGTATTGCTCATGCAAAATTACGTGGTAGATTTGAGTGTATTCGCGAAAAGCCTCAGGTTATTGTAGATGTAGCACATAATCCACCAGCGGCAGTTTATCTGCATTCTTGTATTACCAATCATGACGCAAATGATCGCAATGCTGTAATAGGTATGCTTAAGGATAAGGATATTGCCAAGACTTTAGAAACCTTAGCACCTGACTTTACTAAAATCTATGCCTGCTCTTTACCTTCTGAGCGTGGGGCAAGTAAAGAGATGATTAAAGATGCACTATTAAAGGCAAATTTTGCGGAAGATAAGATTGAGCTTTTTGATGATGTAGTAGATGCTTATAAAAAGGCTCTGGCAGAGACACCAAGTTATATGGACTTATATGTCTTTGGGTCGTTTTTAACAGTAGAGGCAGTTTTAGGATATGAGCAGAGTAGTAAGAAAGGTTCTTCATTAAAGGCTAATCCTAAAATATGCACTAGTACTATTTCTTAAGTAAAATTCAGGGTAAAAAAATTGCATAGAGTGGTAAATATGGTACACTAAGTTCATATTTATTTTATGGTGTTTATAATTCTTTAAAACCATAAATACTCTTTATTACCTTTGCTACTTAAGGTAATTTTTTTAAAGCAAAAAAGTAGCAGAATAGAGAAATATTCACTAGCAAAGTAAACTAACAATAAGAGAAAGAAAAAAGTGCCAAGTAGATTTGCAAAAGTAATAATTGGAGCATTTGTAATCCTTACTACATTAATTTTATTTGTACCAGTGTTTTTTCCGGGAGAGACAGAAACCGGAACACCTAGAGAAATTTCTGAAATAAAGCGTGAAATAGAACAAACAAAAGTAGATAAATCTCTTAATGATCTTGCAACTAATCAAGATACCACACAAAATCAAGAGGTAGCAAACGATGCTATTCTTGATTCTTATAATACCTTATCACAGTTAGATGAACCTCAAGGGTATGGTGATTTATTAGAAGAGGAAGGAGCACAGGCACCTGCAGAGTTTGATGGTCAAGGCAGAGGTGGTCTTGATGTAGGTTTTGAGGGGAGAGTGGATAGTTTTCCGGAAAATCCTACTGTTATGGGTGATACTCCTGCCGATGTGGCTAAAAACTTGAAAGAACAAGAGCGCAATAGAACTATCGTTCAGCAGGTTGCCTCACCAAAGGGAACAAAGCTTGAAGAAGATAGAGAACCTAATGAGGTGGTGGTATCCCGAAAGGAAGTTCGTAAAGAAGTAGCAAAGGATGTGGTAAAAGAAGTTCCCCCCCCTCAAAAGAAAGAAACTTTAGAGGTGGCTAATGATGCTAGGGAAGTTAAGGAATTAAAGGAAGTTAGCAAGGTTAGTACTGCTAAAAAACCTCAGCCTCTTTCAGGTAAAGTTAGAAGCTTAAGAGATGAAAGTAAGCCTCAGGTTAAAAAGTTAGCACAGTCATCTTTGCCTTCAGGTCGTTACTTACAAGTTGGAGTATTCTCAACCAGTAGTAATGCTGGCAGATGTAAAGAGAACTTAAAGCGTGCAAAAATTGCCGCTTTTCGTGCTGATGTTGCTAAAGGCTTTGGGATTCATATTCAGCATGATGCTAATCGCTATTATGTATTGGTAGGACCTTTAACCAGTGCCGGTGTATCACGTATTAAACCAAAAGTTGATAGTGCTTTAAGAGTTAATTCATCAGTGGTAACCAGATAAGGAGACTATTTTTACTCGCCTCTCTATCATGTGGCTTAGCTTTTTACCTTATTAGTCGATTGCTTGTAAGCTTGTTATTTCTTATTTTTAGCTACTTACTTTAGAGAGTAAGAGTTGAGACTGGTTTTAAAGGTAACTTCAAAGGTAAGCTTTTAAGGTGAATTTTGGTTTGCGCCTGATATTGAATTATGATTAAGATGATATAGGCTTAGAATTTGATACTGCTATACTGACATTTTAGATTATAAGTTTTTATTATAAATTCCCCTGATTGTAAAAAACGGTTAGGGGAATTTTTTTTTGTGTGTAGATTTTATGGAGAATTTGGATATAAAAGTGGTTAAATTGTAATCAATATCAAGAAGTATTATTGAAACGTAAAAAACGTTTTTCCTTTCTGAATTTATAACGTGTACTAAGTATACGAAATAAAATACAAAGAAACACAATGAGATTAGTAGCAATGTTTGAAGAAGCTGGCAAGTCATTAATGCATCAATATAGCGACTTTCCTGATAATTTAGCCCAGATAAGTGAGTAACTAATAGATAAAGTGCCACCAAAGCATTTAGAAGAACAGATAAATATGAACTTATATCTTCTGAAATTGACGAAATGAGGAATGCTGTTTATGTATGTCGCAGAAAGAGGCTTACAACCTGGCAGCTATTAATGCCTTTAACTGACAAGATGGATCCTATTGCGCAGAAGGTAGTAAATCCGCTTGTAGATGATTTTTCAGATCAATCTTACTTTACAAGAGATGTTTTATTGAAAAGAAAATGTCAACTTTTAAAAGTTGTGGCTGAGATGTTTTATAAGGCACCAAGGGTTGAGCATAATTTAAGAGTGGAGTTATATAAATATTTCATGTGCTAGAGGATGAGTTTTCAAATCAGGGATTTAATTTCTGAGAAGCTTTATAAAGATGAAAAACAACTAATCGATGAGCTGGAAGATTATTATTTTAAGTGCTTAAATAGGTGCAGTGCATAATGTATAACTTCGATGCAGAAAAATGATATTGCCATAATAAACCTCTAACGCCTTGTAGGATGGTTTTAGATGAGGCTCATAAAGTAAATAAAATAATAAATGATTGTAGAAGAAGTTTTAATAATTTAAGCGTTAGTCGATATCCGAATATGTATGAGGTTATATTAAGATAAAATGGGGTAGTAGAGTTAGCAGATCAATTAATAAAAGATTATCCTTTATTAGATGACAAGCTTATAGAAAGAGAGATTAATAACTTATCAGGAAATCATATTATAAAAAATGCACCTGATGTAATTGAGACTTTGTTTGGTTTTAGTAGATTAGAAACATACCTTTCTGAGGTAGATAATGAGGCTAAACAGGCTTATCAAATAGAAGAAGAGTTCCCAAAAGTGTTATTAGAATAAGAAGATAAGGCAAAATTTGATAACAGAGATGTATTGGAAAAATGCGAGAAAATGTAAAAGAAGTAGCTTTTAAAGCTCCATCAGTTAAAGAGATTAAAGAACGTTACGCTTGTATGCATGAGAAAAACCCTTTTTAATTAGGTTCTGAAGCTTAAGTGATAACTTGGGTTACACTTTTGAGAGTAGTTAAATTTTGAGGTAGTCGTTACCATTACCGAAGGTATATTAAAGGCAATTTTAAATGAAGGAATAAGCCCAGAGCTATCTTTTATAAGCAAAGACAAAAAACAATTTAAGGCTAAATTAGTTTTAAGTTCAGAAAAAGATAAGTTAGATTTTAAGTTTGAGGAGAAAAAAGCAAAAACACAAGATGTAACAAAATTTAAATGTCCAAAATGTAATAAACTATTACTAAAACGTAATGGTCAGTATGGTGAATTTTTTAGCTGTCAGGACTACGCCAAATGTAAATTTACAGCCAGGTCAGTTAATGGTGAGCCAAAGATAAAGGAATAATTAAAATGACAGAACACAGCCAAGAATATTTAGATTTATATGACAAAGCAGTAATGAACGAAATTGAAGCATTAAAGCAATATGAAAATTATGTAATCCCAGAAGAGAGAAAACGTGAAATTAAAATGCGTCTGACAGCAGGTGAGAGTGTGCAATTAACAGTAGCAGAAGAAATAGCAGAAAGTGGGCTGGCTGAATACTTAGCTTTAAGAGCTTCGCCTGAGGGGTTACCTACAGAGGATGATTTAGAAAGACAAAGAGAGAGGAATTTAAAGGAAGGGGAAATTGGTTTTTATCGAATTTGTTTTTCAATTGCTGGTTATGATGATGAACATGCCAGATATTTTAATGAATTAAAAGATAAATACGAGACTAATCGTAATGAAATGTTGCCTTATGAACTTGAACTATATGAAAAGATGGGGACGCAACGTCGTTATGCTGAAGTTTACAGTATAGAACGTGATATTAGATATCTTTTTAATTTTAAGGAGAAGCTAAAAAACGAACCTATAGATGAAAAAACTCCCAAATTCATTAATGAGCATTTAACTAACCTTTTTACGACCTTAAAGAAACCTGGAATGATAAATCAACTGATGTATTACTTTTATAATGAGGCATTACCAAAAGATCCTTTCCAGATACATTACCCAATTTCTTATGGCAATACAACTTTTTTAAGAATAAATTTAGAACGCCTAAGTGATCTAATTAAATCGTTTGGCTTTGAATCAGATGAAAAAGAAGTACAAGAGTTAATAACTAAAGAAATACAACGAATTGATAAATTTAAAGAGTCATGCAAAAAGGAAAAGAATAATAATGAATAATGATAATTTACAATTATCTTTTAGGGCGAGATTATTCAGGATCTGCTTGGAGATTAGAAAGTAATCCAGATATTACAGCTCACGAGGCATTGTCAAAACAGTCTGATGATTTTGCTTGGTTTACGCAAGAGCAAGTTAAAAAATATGATATTAAAGTTCAAGAAAAAGATGGTGTTAAGATTTTTAGAAAGTATTCAAACGGTTTGAAAGCAGAAGTTACGTTATATAGTCTAAAAAACTGTGATATTCCTGAAGAATATAAAAAAATATTAGATGAACATAAGCATACATATGAAAAATCGAAATCTGTTGAAAAGGATAATGTTATAGAAAATTTTATCAAAACCATTAACGTTTCTATAACAGAAAGAATGACAGTGAGAGAAAATGGAGGTAGCGAAGCATATTATAGGCCTCGGACATATGAGATATATATATACCCGAAAGCCAGAGTTTTGTTTCAAAATCAAATTATTATCAAGTTAAATTTCATGAAATAGCGCATTGGACAAAAAGTAACGGTTGTATAAGAAATTTAGATCAATATGAACATTGGGGCGATACACAATATGCGCTTTGACTTTTTATTTATTTTTGAATTTTATTCTAGGTAAATGGTGGAAGAATTTTTATTCTCCACTTTGTGGATTTCTTGGTGAGTTTTTACCAGGAAATAATGAAAAGTTATAAACCAAGAAAAGGTATATCTTTTCTTGGGTATACTAGCATATTTTTAGTTTATGGAAATAATTCGTTTGTTTTAAAAGCTACATAGGTTTGGTAGCCTCAACTTCAAAAGTCATTTATTTTTTTCATCTGTAATCATCTTTGCCTTTTACGTGTTTGTTCTACAATACGATTGTAATGGTTACATGGCCACATTTCTGATAGTAATGTGGCAACATGATATAGATCTAAAAAATTCAGGGGGATAGTTGCCCAGATACCTCCTCATCTCCATCATGATTTTTATTCTATAAAAGCAGTGTAAAGATCATCATTTTAGTAAAAACTTCAAAAATTTAAGGCAAAGCTTTTACTTTTAGCTTATGCTTATATATATCCATATTTTTTCTTTTTATGTATTCTTGTAAGAAGTAATCTAGCTATGTTGGGGTGTTTCTATGGTTGATATTAAAGAAATTGAGCAATACTGTAATGAACTTTTAAATGTTACTAAGTTTAAAGATGCTAGTTACAATGGTTTACAGGTACTTAATACCACAAAAATTTCTAAGATTGTTACTGGTGTAAGTGCTAATGTAGATCTATTTACTCAAGCAGCCGAGGAAGGTGCAGATTTAGTATTAACTCATCATGGTTTATATTGGAAGGGTAATGATCCAAGATTAGTAGGGATTTTGGCTCGCAGAGTTAAAGCTTTAGATAATGCAAGTTTAATGGCTTATCACTTACCTTTAGATGCTCATCCTCAAATTGGTAATAATGTTCTTATTGCCGAATATATGGGAGCTAATATCGAAGGGTATTTTCCGGTAAAAGATGATGAGCAATGTATCTCTATTAAGGCATCTTTTAAAGAACCAATCTCTTACGTTGATTCAAATAATCCTATTGATAAGCTAAAAGCTATTTCTGATTATAAAAGGGAAGTGCGTTTTATTAACCCAAAACCTACTATTCAAAATTGTGTTATCTGCACAGGTGAAGGAGGATTTAATATGGATATGGATCTTGATGGTATCGATGCGTTAATCACTGGGGAAATTACCGAGCGTTATTATCATCTTGCCTTAGAAAAAGATATTTCTATTATTTTATTAGGTCATCATTATTCAGAAGTTCTTGGTATAAAGGCTTTAGGCGATCATTTAGCTAAAAAATTTAATTTAGCTCATTCGTTTATTGATGTATTTTCATCGTTATAATAGTAAGATAGGATTTAATTTAAGTTAATATATCCTTGCTTTTTCGGTTAAGCAAGGAATGTTAAAAATGCATATCTATACTAAAGAGGAAAAATAATACAAAAATGATTGATGTATCAGTTTTACGTGAAAATTATGCATCTGGTGGTCTAAGCGATGATGATTTAACTAAAGAACCAATGGATCTTTTTGAGAAATGGTTAGGTCAAGCTATTGATTCTGGATTACATGATCCTAATGGTATGGTTGTAAGTACTGTTGATGAACACGGTCAGCCATATAGCAGAATGGTTCTTCTTAAGAATTATGATAAAAATAGTTTAGTGTTTTTTACAAATTACGGTTCTCGTAAAGCTCATCAGCTTGATAATAATCCAAAAGTTGCCATATTATTCCCATGGTACTTATTAGAGCGTCAAGTTGCCTTTTTAGGGGAAGCAAAACGTTTATCTCCAATTGAGGTGGTGAAGTATTTTACCTCTCGTCCTGCAAATTCACAGATTGGTGCTTGGGTTTCACATCAGTCCTCCAAGATTTCTGCTCGTAGCGTTCTTGAAAGTAAGTTTATGGAATTAAAACAAAAGTGGAAAGATGGGAAGATTCCAGTTCCTGAGTTCTGGGGTGGATATCGTGTGACATTTAATAGCGTAGAGTTCTGGCAGGGTAGACCAAGTAGACTTCATGACCGTTATATCTACGAAAGAACACCTAATGGCTGGGAAGTAAGTAGACTAGCTCCGTAATTAAATCAGGTTCTTTAAATCAATTCTTTGACAAACTAGCGGCTCAACTGAGCCACTAGTAAGAAGGTTACTACTTCTTCTCAAAAATCTTTAAGTTAGAAGGTAACCAATCTCCGCACAACCTATGCACAAAATTTGCTTCATCTGCTGTCAATCTGCCAGTAAATGCATGTTTTAATGCTAGATGTACAGGATCCTCGCAGTGTTTATATGCCTTAATCAAATGCCCCCAGCGCAGTAATGCTCTAGTAGACATTGGTATGGTCATATTAACCTGTGTCGGCAAGGCTTCAAGGTGAGATGCCCTAACCTTTAATGCCACCTCAATCATCATCTTTTGGACTTCCTGACTTAAGTATGGCGTTACCTGCTTTAAGAGAATTTCTTCAGAGTCGTGTGGAATGAATGAACACTCCACGAATCTAAATCTATCTAAAAAAGCACTATTGAGCATTTGTGTACCGCAGTAAGTGCGGTATTCACCACTTCCTTTGGTATTAGCTGTAACAGCTAACCTAAAATTAGGGTGAGGCTCAACAACTTCACCATCGTTTTGAATAATCACCAAGTGTCTCCCCTCAAGGACATCATTTAATCCTGCGAGTTCTGCAGGATCTGCTAAATCAATTTCATTGAGTACTAAGATATACCCATATTTCATTGCTCTAGCTAATGGCCCGTGAATATATACCAGCTGATTATTAACGATGTTAGGATGTCCTATAAGTTCATTGACCTCAAAGTGACCATTTAAGGTAACCTGAAGTATTGGCCATCCAAGTAGGGCGCAAACCTGATGAAGAATCGAGGTTTTGCCACATCCTGATGGACCTTGAAGATATAAGGCATCCCCAAAAGGCTCGTTTAAAAAGCTCACAACAGCCTCAAGAACATCTCTATCAAAGATATAGTGCTCTAAAGGCTTGGCAAAGTATTGGTTCTTTTGTTCATAGAATGGCACATTAAGCATTCTCTTCCCAAAATATTCAACACCTAAAGCTTGGTCAAGATTTACCATCTTCATGCCAGAAGGATAATAATCCTTAGTTAAATGGGCTTCAAAAACACAAGACTCCTGAAAACTACGCATGTTTATTCCTCCGTAAGACGTAGATTTTTTGCTACAACACTGTCACAAGTGTGACATTTTTGGTAGGAATTCCTACCTTCGCACCTCTAGGGTGCAGGTGCTGAAAGCACCTTACCTAAGTTAAAAACTTAGGGTTTTAAATTGGAGGAACGCAAAGTTATAGTAGTGTTTTATCCTTGTTTTTTGTAATTTATTTCTTTTCCCTTGTTTTATTGTTTATCTGTTTGCATATTGGTTTACATCTCCTTAATTATATTTTTATGAGGGGGTTTTAGCATTATTTTTGTCTTCGGCATTGGCCTATGTTTTTACTATAAGTTTACTCAAGGTAGTATTTATTTACTGGTAATTCTTCAATAAGGCTCTTATAAGAGTCCTCGATTAGTAAACTTGGCGCATAGAGGTCGGCAAGCATAAGTTTTTCAGCTTGGATCTGGGTTTTGATATCCTCAAGTTTAGTAAGCATTAACTTTTGGTAGGCATGATTTGAGCTGCTAATAAGAGCCTCAACCTGATTAAGGTAGTTATCAATTAAGTTTGATGCTAAGTAAAAACCTAAATTTAAGGAGGCATCGTTAATGAATGTTCTTGTTGCTCCTTCACTTTTAGCTGCTAAAGTTCTAATTTTTGCCATAACGCCTGCAGGGAGGGAGTTAATAAGGTTTAGTTCTTTAGTGGTAAAGTTACCTGAGTTACTTACAAGCTTTTGGATAATGCCGTTATTATCGGGATTATCTAAGACCTCTTTAATAAGTGTTGCAAGACCTTTGATAGTGGTGATAGTAGTTTTTAGTTCTAAGCATCCACCATCTGAGGTATTATTGCACTTATAAATTGCTGTTTGACCTCCTTCAATCAAGGTTTGAAGTGTTATTAGCCCTCCTGGAATTGTAAGTATTTCTTGCTTAGTATCATTTATGATAATGCTACCTGTTATACTCATAATACTCTCCAGTAAAGTCGTATCATTACTAAAGCCTGGGGTATCTTTTAATGTTTGCCAGATAATATTGCCACTAATGCGAGTTGATGTTTGAGGAAGGGCTTGGTCTGCCTTTTTAAAAACCTCAGAAGGATCTTCTGTGGTATTAAGGTCAAATAAATCACCTACACCTTCAAATTGTCCTACTAAGGAAGCCTCATTTAATCCTTTCCTTCCAAAAGCTGCTAAACTATCATTAACCACACCCTGGGCAAGCTGACAGCTATTGCCAAAGTATTGATTTAAGTCTTGTACCTTCTTTTGTAGGGTTTCGATATGCTGCATACATTTTTCACACATCGAGCTTAATGCTATCTGAAAAGCATAACCTGAGGCATTAGAGGCTACTGCTCGCAAGAAGGCAGTAAACTCTTCTTTGTTTATATACGAAAAAGAACCACCATAGAGATCTATTCCTGAGCATCCACCTCTGGCGTTAGGGAGGGTGAAATTTATAAGATCGGTATTTTTTATATTATTTCGTATATTAAAGCCTCCCCCTGAGATCATACCTCGTCGTTCTGTTTCATAAGCATAAGGAGTGGATGATTGCTGCATACTATTAAAAACCTCATGTAATTGCTCACTTAAAGAGCCATGAGCTGCTAAAGGAGTAAAGGAGATTAGCAGCCAAAGAGTATGTAGATAATATTTTTTTGTGGTTAAACGGGTAGTTAAAAGCATACGTAAATAAAACCTAACTCCAAAGTTAAAAGCCCAAAAGAGGTAAAAATAAGAAAAGCTTTAGTTCTTTGTTTATAAGATCATTATTTGCATAAGTAGCAGTACTGGTAGCAATAGTAGCTAATTGGCTTAACTGGTGATATTAGTATCCAATATTTACATTCGCAATAATATTGGCAATAACATCGTTAGCAACTTTTGCATAACAATCGGCTAATTATTAATTACTCTCTACAAGAGATTAAATTAAGCAGCTTAATATGAACTTCTTAAAAACAAATCACTTTAAAAACGTAGAAATATTTTAAAGAAAGTAAAGTAAAAAAGATCATGCGATACATTAGTTTTTTCTGTAGAAAACCTTGGAAATTTGCCTGATTTTTGAAAATTTAATAAAAATTGGTAAGGGAAATACCAGGTGGGGATTATGAATTTACATAAGAACTTAAAAGGGTAAATGAAAGCAAAATTAGGAAAACTATAAGAAAAAAGCCTAAAAAAGGGAAGGAAAGTAAGCTCTTAATTTTTAAATAAAACCTAAACTATCACCAAACGAAAAACTCAAGTCTAAACCTTATTCCATTACTAAAAGGGGATATTAAAGTTGAGTTTTTACGTGAAGTTTTGGGGATAGGGCATTTTAGTGGAGTTTTTTGTGCTACAAAAGAATGGGTAAGAATCTTCTTTACAAAAAAGCGAGGGAGGATGGTTTAAAAAACGTTTAAAAAGTAAACTAAAAATTAAAAATCTTTCTTTCTTTATGATTTTTTTGATATTTGGTAGTGTTTTCAAATATGATTTATGATAGATTTAATAATATGTATTTTATAAAGCAAGGTTTGTTTTTATGGCTGAGAATGATAATAGCTCCATTTACAATCCAGACAAGGGGACAATGTTTGATGCAGGGGTAGTTGAAGAACTACATCAGCGTCATGAATTACGTGTACGTGATGTCCAAAATCAAGTAAGTATGCAATTTGATGGTTTAAAGCGTTTTGCTCGAGATTTATGGAAAGTGCAACGCTTTGAAGATTTAATCTTTGGGAGAGTTGTAGTTCCTATTGAGATCATCAATACTTACTTACAGGAAATGAAGTTTCCGAAAAGTATTAAGAATGTAACACTCGCAAGTGTCGCATCTGGTGATATTATCGTTACTATTACTCATGCAAAGTACGGCAGGGTAATTTTAGATTTAGTAGTCCATCAGATAATTATTGATAAAGACTCTATGAGAATAAGGTTATTCCTAAAAGAATATGAAATGCCAGATACGTCGTGGCTTATTCGTAATCTTATTAAGCTAGGCATTATTTTTACAGGTCTTGAGATCAATGCCTTAAATGCAGCATTGCCAATGATATCATTTAAACGTGGTAAGCTTGATAATGAGTATGAGGTAGATTTGTCAGGAATACTAAAATCAACCTTAGATGACTATGATCTATCAATGTCTATGATTAGACTCATAGACTGGGGGGTTAATGATAATGTCTTTGGTTTACAAATTGCGATTAATGCCGAAAAACTTATCAATTATTTAAAGAAGAGAATGCCAATTCTCTTTGATTAAAGTATGATAGTAAGAAAGGCATGATAAGTAGAATAAATTTGTAAGCCAAATAGGTGACTGTACTATCTTTTTTTGATAACTGGATTTTTTTCGTGATGCAGTAAAGGAGATAGGTGTTTTATAGTAAATTACCATTACTGTAAATTACTCTCCGAGGATTTGAAATAAATCCTTATTCATAATAAGTGGTAAAATTCTTTGGGAAGGGGGAAGGTTTTTTCTCCTTTTTTATTGCCTAAAAGGAGGAAATAAAAAAATATACCATCAAAAAAATAAGGTCCCAGACTGAGACCTTCTAGTATGTTTTATAGTAAGACTATTTAAAAACCTGCTATTAACCCCCTAAGAGGCTTAATGCTAGTTGAGGGCGCTGATTAGCCTGACTTAAGATGCTCTGAGATGCCTGCTGAATAATAGACTGTTCAGTCATATTGGCAGTTTCAGTAGCAAAGTCAGTATCACGAATACGGCTGCGGGCATCACTTACGTTTTCATGAACATTTGACTGGTTTCTGATGGTTGATTCAAGACGGTTCTGCACCGCACCAAGTTCTGCACGCTTACTGTCAACTGCTGCAATAAACTCATCGATATTAGCTAAAGTATTCTGGGCAGCTCCCGCAGTTTCCACATCAAACGTTAATGTACCATCAACCTCTTTTAAAAAGGCATCTGCTTTAGCATTTGGATCATAGTCTATACTGGTATCATCATGATCTAAGTAAGCCGCCATACCAGCTATGCTGAAGCCTACATTATTATTACCATTTGTTAAAGATAAATCCACGCTAATTTTCTGGTTGGCATCGGCACCTACCTGAAAATCTATAATCTTAGCTGCACCAACTTCAGTTACATCTAAATCGTTATCAACAGTATCAACACCGTTTAAAATCTTTTCACCACCCCAGGTAGTATCATTGGAGATTCTGGTAATTTCAGCACAAAGGGCGGTTACTTCTTCCTGAATTGCTGTGCGATCTTCTGCGCTGTTAGTACCGTTTGACGACTGAATAGCAAGTGTACGAATTCTCTGGAGCATAGTGGTGATTTCATCCATTGCACCTTCTGCTGTCTGCGCATAACTGATAGCGTCCTGGGCATTTCTGTTACCCTGCTCCAAACCGTTAATCTGAGAGGTTAAACGGTTGGAAATCTGAAGACCTGCAGCATCATCTTTTGCACTATTTATACGTAAACCTGATGCCAGGCGTTCATATGAGGTATCTAATTTATTGGTAGAGTTTGCAAGCTGACGTCTTGCATTGATAGATGATGTATTGGTATTTACAAATAGAGCCATGATATTTACCTTCCTACTATAAAACAACATAAAGCTTTAAGCTTCTAATCTCAGGATTCTTTACTCGTCCCTTGATACCTTGTTATCGGCAGGAAGATATTTTTATTAAATGTTTTTTAAAGGAATGTTTTAAAACTAGATTTGGCTTAGCTTTTAAGCAAAAACTTTAATAAAAATCCTAAAGGTTAGCTTTTAAGTGTCGCTATAAAGGGATTTAGCTATGTAAAAAACTAAAATTTTAGACCTTATAGAGAGTAAAAGAAAGAGTAAGGATAGAGTAAAGGTAACGCGATGATATATCCCAAAAAATACCTAAGGGTAAATGTGCAAGAAGCTCTCTATTCTTCCTGCTGGGGCTGTTTGCGTAATCATTTTTACTGGGATTTTTTCATAATCATAGCAAGATTCATATTCGATTCTGATTTATAGCTATATCCAATTTAAATTCAAATTTTAATTCTATTCTTATTGCTGTACAGAAGCTCCAAAGAAGGGGAGGAGAGGGAATAACGCTTAGTTCTTTTAAAAACTAAAAAAGGCAGCCTTGAATTAAAGTATAATTTTTACCACTTAGAGTTGAAAAAGATCTTTTTATTTAAGATTTGTCACATTTTTTTTAAAAGTTACTGCCATTTTTTTAGAATATCCCTTTTTTTAAGTTTGACTATTTATGTTGTGAGCCTTAAAATAACTAAAAATTTTTATTCTTATTAAGAATTTCTATTTGCTATAAATTCTTAGAGAAAATGAAATAATAGTGTATTAAAGAATTTGGTCACAGATGTTGTTTTTGGTTCTTAACATATTGCGCCGTTAAGATAAAATCAACGTTTTAAATATTACGAAAAAAAGAAATCTCATGATTGATAAGATTATTGATACAAGAATTAAAGAAATAACTCCGTTATTACCTCCAGTTGCCTTAGTTGAGAAGTATCCTTGTACTGAATTAGCAGCTAATACTGTTATTAAGGCTCGCGAATCAATCCATAACATTCTTCATGGGCAAGATGACCGTTTGTTAGTTATTACAGGTCCTTGCTCGATTCATGATGTAAAGTCTGCAATGGAATATGCTAACCGTTTATTAGAGCTTCGCAAGAAGTATGCTGATACTTTAGAAGTTGTAATGCGTGTGTATTTTGAGAAGCCTCGTACAACTGTGGGGTGGAAGGGGTTGATTAATGATCCTTTCATGGATAACTCTTTTGATATAAACGCAGGCTTAAGAATTGGTCGTAAGCTTTTATTAGATATAAATGAATTAGGGATGCCAATTGCTACTGAGTACCTTGATGTATTAACTCCTCAGTACCTTGATGAATTTGTATCTTGGGTAGCAATTGGTGCCAGAACTACTGAATCACAAGTTCATAGAGAATTAGCATCAGGAACTTCTGCTCCAGTTGGCTTCAAGAATGGTACTGATGGTACGGTTAAAATTGCTATTGATGCTATTTTATCTGCTTATGCACAGCATACCTTCCTTTCCGTTACTAAGTTTGGTCATAGCGCAATAGTTAAGACTCTTGGTAATGAAGATTGCCATATTATTTTACGTGGTGGTTCAAAGGGGCCAAATTTCACTCAAGAACATGTAAATGCTGCTGTAGAAGCTTTAGCTAAGGCTAAGTTACAACCTAGGGTTATGGTAGATTTCAGTCATGCTAATAGCTCTAAGCAGTTTAAGAAGCAAATGGATGTTGGTGCTGATGTTGCTAACCAGATTGCTAATGGCTCACAGTCAATCTTTGGTGTGATGATTGAAAGTCACCTAGTAGAAGGTCGTCAGGATCTTAAGACTGGTTGCTTGAAAGATTTAGTGTATGGTCAGAGTATAACTGATGCATGTATTGGTTGGGACGATACTGAGACTTTATTGGCACAATTATCTAATGCAGTAGCAACTCGTCGTACTAAGTAAATAAACTAAGTTTATTTATCGTGGTTGTAGTTTGATTAAATTGGAGATGGATAATGGTTCGTTATTCTCTTGATAAAGATAAGATTAAGATTTTATTATTAGAGGGCGTTGATTCTAGTGCTGTTGAGTCATTAAACAAAGCTGGTTACAACAATGTTGAATACTTAAAGAAAGCACTTGATCACGATGAGCTTATCGAAAAAATCAAGGACGTACACTTTATAGGTATTCGTTCACGTACTCATCTTACTGAAGATGTTTTTGAGCATGCTAAAAAGCTTTGTGCCGTTGGGTGCTTCTGTATTGGTACTAATCAAGTTGATTTAGTAGCAGCTCGTAATCGTGGTATTCCAGTATTTAATGCTCCATATTCAAATACCCGCTCAGTTGCTGAACTTGTTACTGGTGAATATTTACAGCTTATTCGTACAATACCTGCTAAGAATGCTTTATTGCATCGTGGTGGCTGGGATAAGAATGCTAAGGGCTGTTATGAAGCTCGTGGTAAGACCTTAGGTATTGTAGGGTACGGTCATATCGGTACTCAGGTAGGTATTATTGCAGAAGCTCTTGGCCTTCATGTTATTTTCTATGATATCGAAAATAAGCTTGCTTTAGGTAATGCTCATCAGGTTGACACTATCGATGAATTATTTGCTCAGGCTGATATTGTAACAATGCATGTTCCTGAAACTGATGAAACTAAGCATATGATTAACAAAGATGCCTTTGCTAAGATGAAAAATGGCGTAATCTTCTTAAATGCATCTCGTGGTACAGTTGTTGATATCGATGCTTTAGCTCAGGCTTTAGAAGAAGGTAAGGTTGCAGGTGCTGCTTGTGACGTTTACCCAACTGAACCTGCTAAGAATGGCGATCCGTTTACCTGTCCATTACAGAAGTTTGATAATGTAATTTTAACACCACATATTGGTGCTTCTACTTTAGAAGCTCAGCGCAATATTGGTATTGAAGTAGCAACTAAGCTTGCACTATATTCAGATAATGGTTCAACCTTAACAGCAGTAAACTTCCCAGAAGTTTCATTACCGGTACAGGGTAATGTAAGCCGCTTGTTACATGTTCATCAGAATATTCCTGGTGTAATCAATAAGATTAATAAGGTATTTGCTGATCGTAATGTAAATGTTGCCGCTCAGTATTTACAAACTACTCCTGAAATTGGTTATGTAGTAATAGATCTTCATACTGAGGATGCTACTGATTTAGTACATGAACTTAAGATGATTGAAGGTACTTTAAAGGTTAGAATCCTTTTATAAGTAGTTTTAACTTAAGTATTGGCTAATGCACATAGCTAATAACTGTTAAGAATATAAGCCCTAACATAAGATGAACGTATGTTAGGGTTATTTTTTCTGCTATGTTCTGGTTTTGTTTTCAGTGCCAGGCATTGATTAGTATTGTCTTTACAGATGTTTTTAGGATGTGCAAGTAACTTTATTTTTTGCTATTTTCAGAAAACTTTGCATGTATTCATCTTGCAGGTTAAAAAGCAACCTAAAAACCTTTCTTATGTTAATAAAGACTTTACCATTTAAGCTTCATTATTTATTATAAAGAAGGACAGTGAGTATTGTGGTGTGAACCACAGCTCTCCTTAGTAGTGTATTTTATAAACCACCACGCATTGGTGGTTTTTTCGTCTATGTGCTAAATTTTTCTTATTAGGCAGTTTGAGAATAAGTAAAGATGAGTAGCACCTTCCTAAAAATCGTTACTGGATCACATAGACTATACTAATTTGCAAGTAGTCTTTTTAAGGTTTGCAAGTAGCTTTCTAACAGTAAAAATTTAATGTCGTATTTCGTTAAATAGGTCGCTTTTTTTAAGCTATTTTTTAATACCTTTTGCCTTATAAAAAGATCTTTTGTAAGCTATAGGATATAAATACAGAGTGTTTTTCCAGGCGAGGAATTACCATGATAGATAAATTTCTGTTTTTATTTGTATTGCTGTATTTTGTACTAATACCAAATGCAGGAGCTTTATGGGAAAGATTTGAAAGAACATCTATTGTAGATGAAGAAGAAAGCATTATTACCGAGGCATACTTAGAACAGGATGGGTTCTTTGATCGAACTTTTGTGACTATCGGGTGCAGCTATTCTTACCCAAAACCTTCTATTCTAATAAAATTCCCTTCTTTAACAACTGACCTTTTTAGACGTGATCTAGATGCTTATGTAGCTTTTTATACTGATACTAATGTTGATTTACTTCAAGAACGTAGCTACATGGAGTTTTTAGCTATAAAAGATGATCCTAATATGCTCTCCAATCTTTTAGAAGAAAAAGTAGAGCCTGTTATAGTAATTGATAGTCTTGGAAAAGCTCATAAAGTAACTGCCTTGGATTTTATGATTAGTGCGGGTTTAGTTGATCAAAAGCTTAACTACAAAGTGGCAGATAATCAGGCAAATGATGCAGATCCCCGTAACTCAAATAACCCTAATTTCTCTCAAACTTTAGTAAGTGATGATTATTTAATTCTTAAAGCTAAAGTCCTTGAGGCTGATGAGGTGTTATTACAAGTAGGCAATGATTGGCAAAGTGAGGTGATTAGTAAGCTTTATAATATGCTTACCACACATGATTATGTATATATGCATTTTAGACAGGGAAAGCGCAGTTTCTCAGAGAAATTAGATTTAACAGGTTTTAATGAGGTATATAAAGACGTATTAGTATCTTGTAAAAATTTAGCGCACTAAGTTTTTTATTTGCGCTTTTATTGGGTATGCACTAAGATAAAAGTAGCGCATTAAATTGTTTAGTTTTTAAGCTCTTTTGTTTTGGTTTGGGCATTGGGTTTTAGCTTTTACACTTAAAGGAGCAGGTATGAGTTTTAATTTAGTTAGCGATGATATTCTACTTTATGATGTAGATGCTATTGTAAATGCAGCTAATGTTCGTTTAGCCTGTGGCGGTGGAATTTGCGGAAAAATCTTTGCTAAAGCAGGTGCTTATGAATTAACCTTAGCCTGTAATAATCTTGCTCCAATCAGAACATCTGATGCAGTAATTACTAAAGGATTTAACTTAAAAGCTAAATATATTATTCATGCTGCAGGTCCTGTTTATTCATTTGCTAATGCTAAGATTTGTGCGCAATTACTTTATAATACCTACCAAAATGCCTTAAAGCTTGCAAAAGAAAATGATGCTAAAAGTATTGCTTTTCCGCTTATTTCAAGTGGCATTTACGGCTATTCAAAAGCTGAGGCTTATAGTATTGCTAAAAGATCTATTTTAGATTTTTTAGCAGGTTCTGATATGTGCGTTTATTTAAGTATTTTAGATCGCAAAAATGTTGATATGGATAAAGACTTTTTAGGGCAATATAGCGATTTATTTGATGAGCTTAAGGGGACTTACGAAAGTACTGATAAAAGCACGGATATGAATGAGCTTAACATGCTAGCGCAAAAGTGCGATATTAAAGATGATTCATTCTCTGATTTGCTTGATAAAAAAATCCAAATTTCTGGTTTTTCTAAAAATGAAGTTTTTAAAAACGCTAATCTTGATGTTTCATTTTTAACTATGTTTGCCAATCCTCCTTATACTTTAACAAAAGCTAGTGTTTTTGCATTAGCGATTTCACTTAAGTTATCTTTTCCTGAAACCTTAGAGCTTCTTAAGAGTGCAGGCTTTAAGTTTTTAAGTAACAGTAAAGAAGAGGTTGCCATAAAGTATTTTATCGATAATAAAATCTTTGATATAAACTTAATAAATGAGGTGTTTTTTACTTGTGACTTGGCAACTTTGGGGGGGGCTTGCTAAGCTTTTGGGGAGCTTGTGTTTTTTGGGTAGTGATATATTTTTTGAAGTGGGGTAATGATAAGGTCAATGGTATATTTTAGTAGACCTTAGGCACATCACTCCATCTTGTAGTATAAAGTGGGGAGAGGATTTTTTGGTTGGAGATATTTTTACGGTTCACGCCTTCAGCTGCTAAAAAGAGACTATTAGGTTTCATGGCATTGATTGCATCGATAACTTTCATGACTTTCTGGCGTTTTTCGATTTTCTCAAAATCATCTTCAATAAATAAATCTGCCTGATATGAAGGATCGTTTGTTAAATTATTAGCAATCACTCCGGCTTTATGGTAATTATAACCTGCTCGATAAATGCGTTTAAGTAATTGTTTTACGCCTTCAAGTAAGGAAATAGTATCATTAATTGGTCTATTGAAATTATAAGAGAGCAAGTGAGAGTACTGAGGCTCATTTTGATTAAAAGAATTAGTTCTAATAAAGATACCGATATTTGTTGTATATTGCTTCTCTAAGCGGAGTTTTTCGGCAATCTGCGAGGTAAAGTGCGCAAGGATTTGGTAAAGCTCCTCAATAGTAGTTACTTTATGTCCAAAGGTCTTACTTCTCATGATTTGCTTTTGGGGGTTTGGGGTATCTTCTAAACCAAAACAGTTTATGCCATTTAATTCTTTCACAATCTTTGCAATTACAATATTGTACTTTCTTTGAATCATGAGCGGATCTTGCTTAGCAAGATCCAAAGCTGTTGTTAATAACAGTTCGTTTTTTAAGTGTTCGGCATATCTTTTACCAATGCCCCAGATTTCTTCAATAGGGGTGTTCTTTAATAAAAAGATACGCTCTTCTTCAGTATCAACACTAAAAACACCATTTAAGACTAATTGTCTTTTAGCAGCATAATTGGCAATTTTTGCTAAAGTTTTTGTGGAGGCTATACCTACACAAACAGGAATGCCGGTATTTCTGGTAGTTTGGTTTTTTATGGTTTTACCATATTCATACACATTGCTAATTCCACTAAGATCTAAAAAAGATTCATCTACGCTATAATTTTCAAGGTAAGGGGTAAATGATTCCAGGGTGGAGATTACACGATTAGAAATATCTAAGTATAAGGAGAAATTAGAACTAAATACTGCTATGTTATATTGCCTAACTAACTTTCTGATTTTAAAGTAAGGCTCGCCCATTTTTATGCCCAGAGCTTTTACCTCATTAGAGCGAGAAATTACGCAACCATCGTTATTTGATAAAACAAGTACAGGTCTATGACGCAAATCAGGTCGAAATAACCTTTCACATGAGACAAAAAAGTTATTACAATCAATTAACGCAAAAACCTGTCCACTCATTCTCTGTCCTTATAGCGATTTTTAGCTCTTTTCTATTATTTTACTTAATATTATATAGCATGACAAATAGGAGTTCATAGGAGAATAATTGAGATAAGTTTCTACTATCAGTATAATCAATATTACATTACAATTTCATAATAATTATTAGTAAATGGTAAATAGGATAATTTCTGGTGGTCAAGCTTCTTAAAAGATTTTTAATTCTTATGCAAAGTATACTTCTAGCTCTTTCAGGTGCTAATGTTTATGCGCAAAACGATGATAAAGATCCAAAATACGCAGAAACTGAGGCGCTAGCTCAGCAGTATTATGCACTTATTGCTATTTCCCCTAAAGTTACAGGTACCGAGCTTTTAAAGGTAGGTGTGGCTGATGATTTGACAGGGATAGATATTGACTATCTTTTTACTAACGATGACTTTATTCCCAAGGTGTTAGATTTTAAGAGTATTGCCAATATCCAAAGAAATGCCATTATTAGTAAACTATGTCAATCAGACCAGGTAAAACATAAATTTAGGGCTTTTGTTAGAGGGGGACATTACTTAAGGTATAACTTTTTTGATGGCGCAAAAAATCTTATTTCAAGTGTAAAAATTGATGAGGATCTTTGTAAGATTAACGCAAAAGATGATAATAAGCCTCCTCTTATAAAAGTACATGAAATGAAAAAACTCTTAAAATTATATAAAGGTGAAATTGACTTTTTATATACCCAGGATGACTTATCACCAGCTATTGTTACAATCACCGAAGATAAATTAGGGCTTGAGCTTATCTTTTTATATACAGGTAGTATCGATCCTTCAGCAATAGAAGCTTTACATAATAAGGTTGAAAGTAGATTACTAAATATTTTTTGTAATACAAAAACCACTGAAAACAACCAGGGACATATGCGTTTTATAAGCAATGATCATTATTTAAATTACTCTATTTACGATATGTATAATACTCCTTTGATGCATGTTCTTATTGATAGTAATTTCTGCACAATACATGAAGAAAAAGTAAAGAAGCTTATTAAAAATGAGCAGAATTTAAATAAGGCTAAAGGAAAAGGTAAAGGTAGGGGGTAAAATCACAAATAGATCTTACGTTAAAAAGCAGGTTAAAAGATGGGGTAAAAGGAAGGTTATAAAGTGGAGGGGGGTATTCAGCTCTAAAAATCCTAAAAACTTCCTTAACTCATGCTGCATTATTAAAAAAACAAAAAAATGACTTTGTGTCTTATTACAAACCTTCCTATAGTAAATAAACTATTTGGATTTTTTGGGGATTGTGCTGAAATCTTATAAGCCCCTGGTTTTAGGGTAGGGGCGGTATTTTTATGTTATAGACTACTCTTTAGTTTTTGAGCAAGAGGTTGGTATGAACTTTAGGTGCGTAATAAGTGAATTATTAGCATCTACTACGGCAAGCTTAATATAGCTATTAGTATTAAGCTCCCTAAAAAGTGTTACAATTTCATCGATGCTGCAGATTTTTGAGGCAAAGTAGATATTAAAGGTGTTTTTTAATTCTTGCTTAGCATTTGGATCTGCTAAATATTCATTTAAATCAGCGTCTAGATAAATGGTCGTTGCGATTGCCTCATTGTCTACTGTTGCCTTGTCAAGCTGCATATGATAAGACCCATCTGAAATCTTATCTAAATGCTTGGTAAAAGTGTGAGTAACTTTTTTAGCAAGAGCGATGTTTGGGGAGTTATTGGGAGCTGCAGGTGCAGGACTATCTTTTGGGGAGGAGGAATCAGTTAGTGAACAACCTTGCAATGTTAAGGTTATAAGCAAAGTAGTTAATAAAAATAGTCTTGCTTTCATAATAAACCCTTATATAAAAAATTACTTAGATTAAATGTCTGATAAAAAATTCTGATAAACTATGATTGCTGTTTTTAGCCAGTAAGGCTCTTAAAGAGAACATGTAAGTTTAAGCCTTCTAACCTTTAAAGTATATCATATAAAGCTTTTAAGCATTATCTTCTTTATAACATTATGCTTTTTTTATGTAGAGAGGAGTTTCCTTTTTTAGATGCTTTCAGGTATTAATTGCAGGTATGAGTCATAGTAGTTGATGCTAAAAGTTTTTTATCGGCAACTAAGATAATTTCAACTTCAAGGAGCATTTGTAAAAGGCTATTGAAGTTCTTGGTCTGGCAAAGAGTTTTTTCAAAGGTATTTAAGATAACATCTTTAGTTATTGCTAAATCCTCATCATCAGCTAAGATATTCTCATCGTACAAATTCAAGGTATAAGTAAGTTTGGAGCCAGGACCTACCTTTACTTTTTGTAATACTAAAGAATTAGTTAAGTTCTTAGGTAAGGTTTGGTTTAATTCAGGGGCGATATAAGTTCTCAGATAATCTTCATCGTAATAACCTTGAGCAATTTGCTGATCGTTTTTAGATGAGATGTCATCTTTAAGCTCCATGTTTGCACAAAAATCTTTATTAAAAATTACTTTCGCATAATCTTCTACATCAAGGTTTTTGACTTTAATAAATAAGAAGTTATCATTTTTTACAAAATCAGCAAACTTTTTTTTAGGTTTATTATGATAGCAAAGAATCATCGCAAAACTTTTTTGCAGTAACCTTTGGCGAGCATCTAAGGTTGTAAGGTTACTGAAGTTACTTAAAGTATTTTCATCAAGCTTCCAATCTATAATAAAGCCTTTTTGATTGGCAGACTGGTTTATAGCAATAACTGATGAGCGATGAAGTTTGGAGGTGGTAAGAGCCTTACGTAATTTATTAATGGTTTGGGTAAGGGGAGTAACTTTGTTTGCACATAAAGTTGAGCTAACAACTGTATTTGCATACGCCAGGAGTAAGAGTACTGAAATTGTGCAACAGAGCTTAGTAAATAGCCTCACTATAAACACCAATAAATTATTAAACTTGATTAAGGAAAAAATTAATAAAAACGCCATGCTAGTTACTTTATCAGGCTGCTAATGACATACTCCCCACGCATAAATGCGGGGGTTTCTAGTATCAACAAATCTAGCCTACTTTTGTAGGTCTTACA
>CALXYT010000030.1 GCA_944393045.1 uncultured Succinivibrionaceae bacterium
AACTCTTAGAGGAGAATTTGTAAGACCTACAAAAGTAGGCTAGATTTGTTGATACTAGAAACCCCCGCATTTATGCGCGGGGAGTATGTCATTACTATTTTAAAAGTAAGAAATTTTCTTAGATATCTTTAATTTTCTGTTTTTAGCCTTATTTAAAAGGTAAGTATTACTTTAAAGTGTTTGGCGAAAATTATTTGAAAAAGTTAGAAGGTAGTTATGCTGTATACAGATCAGAGATTTACAGGCGAAAGAGCATTATTTAATATTTCAGATGCGCAAATTAATTCATGTATTTTTGCCGATGGCGAATCTCCATTGAAAGAAGGTTCTAACCTTACAGTTGATAAAACCTCATTTCAATGGAAATATCCATTATGGTATTGCAATGATGTAGTAGTAAATGATTCTTCTTTCTTTGAAATGGCTCGAGCAGGTGTTTGGTATACCAATAATGCCTCATTTACTGATGTATTATATGGTGCACCTAAAGGCTTTAGAAGATGTGATAATTTAACATTAACTAATGTCTCTATCCCTCAGGCGCAGGAGACTTTATGGCATTGCAGCAACGTAACACTTACTAATGTCTCAGCTTGTGGTGACTACTTTGGTATGGATTCGGAGAATGTAGTGTTAAAGAACTTTACCCTAAGAGGTAATTATTCTTTTGATGGGGTAAAGCATATTACAGCAGAAAATTGCAAGTTTATTTGTAAAGATGCTTTCTGGAATTGCGATGATGTAGTGATTAAAGATTCCTACATCTGTGGGGAATATATTGGTTGGAACTCTAAGAATTTAACCTTTATTAACTGCACAATCGAAAGTGAACAAGGTTTTTGTTATATCGAAAACTTAAAGCTGGTAAATTGCAAGGTTATGAATACTAATTTAGCCTTTGAATATGTGAAAAATGTTGATGCAACTATTACTACCGATGTTATTAGCGTTAAAAATCCAATAAGTGGTACTATTAAGGCCAGAAGCATTGGTGAGATAATTTTTGATGATGCAGATATCGATAAGAATGCAACTGACATTGTCACACAAGAATAAGTTGATTTAAGCTAAAGGTGGTCTTCATGAGCGAAATAAATGAATTTGATGAGCTTACTTGTCGTTTAGGAACCACATCATATAAATGGGAGGATGAGGATAAAGATATTCTTCCTATGTGGGTGGCTGATATGGACTTTAAAACAGCTCCATGTGTCATCGAGGCCATTAAGCGTAGAGCAGATCATGGGATCTTCGGTTATAGCTATATTCCTGAAGAGTGGCAAAATGCTTATCAAAAATGGTGGCAAGAGCGTCATCATTTTACACTTGATAAAGATGCGCTGATTTTTTCAACAGGGGTAATTCCTATTTTATCGAGTGTGGTTCGCAAACTTACTACTCCTGCTGAAAAAGTATTAATTCAAACGCCCGTTTATAATATGTTTTATAACTCTATTTTAAATCAAGGGCGAAATGTTGTAGAGAGTCCATTAGTTTATCAAAATGGTAAATATGAAATAGACTTTGAGGATTTAGCTAAAAAATTGGCAGATCCACAGGTAAGCATGATGTTTTTGTGTAATCCCCATAATCCGGTTGGAAAAATCTGGAGTAAGGAGGATTTAAGTAAAATTGCCGAGCTTTGCGCAGAGCATAATGTAATAGTGGTTTCCGATGAGATTCATTGCGATTTAACTAACCCAAATCTTGAGTATATTCCTTTTGCATCAGTAAGCGATGCTGCCAAAAATAATTCCATCAGCTGCTATGCTCCAACTAAGACCTTTAACTTGGCAGGTATTCATAGCGCGGCGGCTTACGTGCCTAATCGCTTTTTAAGGCATAAAGTATGGCGAGGACTAAATAGCGACGAGGTTGCAGAACCAAATGCTATTGCTATTTGGGCAACAATTGCAGCTTTTAACGAAGGTCGCACTTGGCTTGATAACTTGCGCTCATATTTAGCTAATAATAAAGAGCTTGTTAAGGAATATTTTAAAAAGGAAATTCCTGAGCTTAAAGTAATATCTACCGATGCTACATATCTTTTATGGATTGATTGCAGGGAGTTGATATCTGATACTGATGAGTTTGCCGATTTGTTATTTAAAGAATGCAGGTTGCGTGTTGCTAAGGGAACTGAATATGGTAAAGCAGGTGAGGGCTTTATTCGCTTGAATATTGCCACCCAAAAGGCTAGAGTAATCGATGCTTTAGCCAGGTTTAAACAAGGGGCAGATTTTGTAAGAAAGCTTAAATAATAAGGGCTTTTAAATGTTTATAGTACCTTTAAGCTTCTAAATGTCCATTTTTAAAGGGTAGTATGTGATTATATCCGAAAAAAACGATATAAATTAGATACACTTTAAGTCTAAGGCGAGCAGTAAAGGGAAAATCGGTGTATAATAGCGCATGTGTTTTATCAAGTCTAAATGCGCTATATTCTTTTAAAAGTTTTAAGAAAATGTTTTTAGAACTAGATAGGAACTAGATTTTAGTAAATAATAGTATTTACTAAAGAAATTAAGTAAATTCGGATACGGAAAGCATAATGTTTTTTGAGAAACCTCAGATTAGTGAAGAACCAATTAGAATGTCCTCTTTAATTCCTATGGTAGTTGAACAAACTGCTAAAGGGGAGAGATCTTATGACATTTACTCTCGTTTATTAAAAGAACGTATCGTTTTTTTAACTGGCGAGGTAGAAGATCATATGGCAAATCTTATCATTGCCCAGCTTCTATTTTTAGAATCAGAGGATCCTGATAGAGACATTTATTTATACATTAACTCCCCTGGTGGGGTGGTAACTGCCGGTTTAAGTATTTACGACACTATGCAGTTTATTAAGCCCGATGTTTGCACTTTGTGTTTAGGTCAGGCATGTTCTATGGGGTCATTCCTTCTTGCAGCTGGCGCTCCTGGTAAGAGATATTCATTACCAAGCTCACGCATTATGATCCATCAGCCATTAGGTGGTTTTAGAGGTCAAGCTTCTGATGTAGAAATTCATGCGCAAGAGATGTTACGTATTAAGCATGAGTTAAATGAACGATTAGCAAAACACACAGGTCGTAGCTATGATGAAATTGTAGCAGCTACTGATCGTGATAATTTCCTCTCAGCTGAGCAGGCTAAGGAATTCGGATTAATTGATGAGGTAATTACTCAGCGTAAGTAATTGCTCAAAAAACAGTTTTTTATCTTAACAGTATGTTTTTTGTTGAGAATTATAATTAAGGAATAACATGGCAGGAAACTCCAAAGACCCATCTGGTACAGTAGTTTATTGTTCATTTTGTGGTAAGTCACAGTATGATGTAGGTAAACTTATTAAAGGTGGAAACGATGTTTATATCTGTAATGAATGCGTAGATCTTTGTAATGATATTATCCGTAAGGAAAAAACTAAAGAAAAGGCCGAAGGGAGCGTGAACTGGTCAAGCGAGGTTAAGAAATTACCAAATCCTCGTGAGATTAAGAATCATCTTGATGAATATGTAATTGGCCAAGATTACGCCAAGAAGGTATTATCTGTTGCAGTTTATAATCACTATAAGCGTCAATTAGTAGGTGATGAATTTGATGGGGTTGAATTAGGTAAGTCTAATATTTTACTTATTGGTCCTACAGGTTCTGGTAAGACCTTACTTGCAGAATCATTAGCTCGTTTCTTAGATGTACCTTTTGCGATGGCTGATGCAACAACTCTTACCGAAGCAGGTTACGTAGGTGAGGATGTTGAAAACATTATTCAAAAACTATTACAAAACTGCGATTACGATCCAGTCAAAGCAGAACGAGGCATTATCTTTATCGATGAAATAGATAAGATTGCACGTAAGAGTGAAAATCCTTCTATTACTCGTGATGTTAGTGGTGAAGGTGTACAGCAAGCTTTATTAAAGCTTATTGAAGGTACTGTTGCCTCAATTCCTCCTCAAGGTGGTAGAAAGCATCCGCAGCAGGATTTTGTGCAAGTAGATACCTCCAAGATTCTCTTTATCTGTGGTGGGGCATTTGCAGGCATTGATAAAGTAATTGAAAAGCGTATTGAAAAGAACTCTGGTATTGGTTTTGGGGCGAGTGTAAAGAGTGCTAAAGATGAATTATCTTTATCAGAAAAACTTGCTCGTGTAGAACCTGATGACTTAACTAAGTTTGGTATGATTCCAGAGTTTATTGGTCGTTTGCCTGTAGTAGCTACTTTAGATGAGCTTAATCGTGATGCGTTAATTTCCATCTTAGTAGAACCTAAGAACGCTATCACAAGACAATTCCAAGCTATGTTTAAGCTTGGTAATGTAAAGCTTGAATTTACTAAAGATGCTCTTGAGGCTATTGCTGATAAAGCCCTGGAGCGTCATACTGGTGCTCGAGGGCTTCGCTCAATAGTTGAAACTATTTTACTTGATATTATGTTTGAGATTCCATCAAATCCTGATATTGGTAAAGTGATTATCAATAAAGATGTAATTGAGGGGAAAGAAAAGCCAATTTTAGTGTATGAGTCTCAAATGCTTACCTCTATTGCTAATTACTAAGATAAAAGTTAGCGGCAATAGTTTTCAGTAAATTAAAAATAATTAAGTATATAAAAAAGCAACGGCATCGTTGCTTTTTTCATGGGCAAAGAAACCAAAAAACAAAAGCAAAAAATAAAAGCATTAGCACTAATACTTTATATGCAAAAGTATGAAAGATAACTGTTAATTTTTTTAAAGATCTTTAAAAATGAGAGTAAGCTGTAATTTTTTACAAGAGAGTTATCATTTATTACTTAAATTTAAGAAAGATTCTCGCTTTTTTGATAAGGTATTTACCATAGGCTTAAATTCAAGTAAATTCAAGCCTATGGTATAAGTAATTGGTGTTTATATGCGTTTATCAATAGTATAAGGGTTTACTATGAGAGATGAAAAACCAAGTAATAATCCTTTAAGAGAAGCTAAGTTATTTTTTAGTAAAAATATCATGCTCCGTGATATGTGTTTTACCCAAAACTTTGGCGATAATGAAGAAAACGAATTATTACAAGCGCAAATGGATGTGCCACAAAAATTTGTGGTTACTTTTTCTCCTGTAAAAGATCGCAGAAGCAGTAAAGTTGAGGATATTAAGGAGCAATTAAGCTTTGAATGTGAGTGTATTGAAAATGCTCCTAATGAAGCTGCCAAAAAATTTAGAGTATTAAATTTTGTGGAAATAAAAAAGGTAGTTACTAATATGGATTTATTAGCAGCTCCATCTTCTGATAATTCCACTTTTTCGATAAATGTTGAATATCAGGTTATCAATATTGAAGGTCTTGATGATTTTGAGGGAATAAAAGCTGTTGTCAATAAGCTTTATGATAAAGCATTACAGCTTCGTGAATATTGTGAAGATCCGTTAGAAGATGCTATTGGAGCCTCATTTTATGAGGGGAGTTTCTATCGTCCAAAGAATGCACAGCAAGCCTTGAAATGCGCTGATATGATTGTGAATTTTTTAGGGCTTACTACCGATAAGATTTATCACTATGCTAAATTAACTACTATTTCTGAGATTTTACGTTTCGCGTATGAGGAAATCAGTAAATTTATTGAGCTTAGATTATTTGTAAAAGCAACCTCTTTATCAGTAAAAGAAAAATTAACTGATAAAGATCGTGCAAAATCATTATTTGAGTATATCAATCAGTTAATGCTCTCACTTACAAACTTTGCACGTGAAAAAGGCATCAATCTTGAGTCCATAGCTTCAATGGAATGGGAAAATTCTGCTTTTCATAGACCTGATGATTACTCGCAGGATGATTATGATAATCGCAGGTTTTCTGAAGATGACGCATTTAATGAACCGAATGCTGATTATTTAAAGAAAGATGCGCAAAGAACACCTTTTGACGTGCCAGAAGGTTTTGATGAGCAAGAGAAAAAATTTCCTCAAGAGGAAGAGGATAAGATAATTGCGCAGACTTTTTTACAAAAATATAATTTCAGGACGGTTAAGCCTGAGATTTTTAAGTTATTAAAAAGCGCCTATCATAATAATATTTTAGAAAATCCTGAGGCGGTGCGAGTATTTCTTGATGCTCTTAATAATCTGAATGCTTCACGTGATCAGGGATATGACTATAGCATAAATTTTGAGTATGCAAAGGTTATGTCTAAAGTTCCTTGGGGCGTAAGAAGTACTTTAAGTACTGATATGAAAAGCGCCAATGAAATACTGGAAAGCGATCATTACGGGCTTAAAGAAGTAAAAGAGCGTATTTTAGAGTACTTGGCAGTTGTGTGCCGTTCCAATGAACTAAAGGCTCCAGTATTATGCTTCAGTGGTCCACCAGGAGTAGGTAAAACAACTTTAGCTCGCTCTATTGCTAAAGCTACTGGCAGAAAGTTTGAGAAAGTTGCCTTAGGTGGTATGCATAATGAGTCTGAAATCAGAGGACATCGTAAGACTTATATTTCAGCATTACCAGGGCGTATTATTAAAGCAATTATTAACTCAGGCGTAAAAAATCCAGTTATTTTACTTGATGAGGTTGATAAGATAGGGCGTCTGTCTTCTAATGGGGATCCGTCAGCGGCTTTACTTGAAGTGTTAGATCCGGATCAGAATAAAAACTTCAATGATAATTATTTAGGGATAGATTTTGATTTAAGTGAGGTAATGTTTATTGCTACCTCTAATGATAATTCGCAAATACCTAAGCCATTATTAGATAGAATGGATGTAATAGGGTTATCAAGTTATACCGAGGAAGAGAAGCTTTATATTGCTAAAAACCATTTAATTAAAAAAATCTTAAATGAATCGATGATGAAAGAAGATGAAATATCTTTTACCGACGAGGCTATTTTAAAGATTATTCGCAATTACACTGCTGAGGCCGGTGTAAGAACTTTAGAGCGTACTTTAGGAAGAATCTGCCGTAAGATTCTTTATCAGATTGAAACGCTGCAGGAACCTTCAAAAGATCATGATAAGTACCTTATTGATGAGGCAAAGGTTCGTGAACTTTTAGGGAAGGAAATCTTTAATCATAATGATGATAATATCAACCAGCATCAAATTGGCGTGGTAAATGGTCTTGCCTATACTGAGGCAGGTGGCGAGGTTTTAAATATCGAGGCATTATGCTTTGAGGGGCGAGGTAAGCAGATATTCACCGGACAAATAGGCGATGTTATGAAAGAGTCTATTAGTACGGCAGTATCAGTGGTAAGGGCTCATTCAAAGATGCTTAAAATAAAAAATCAGTGCTGGGATAATTTAGATTTGCATATCCACTGTCCTGCAGGAGCTATTCGTAAAGATGGCCCAAGTGCTGGTATTACTATGTGTACTGCTATAGCTAGTGCCTTAGCTAAAAAGAAGGTTAATTGTCATGTAGCCATGACTGGGGAAATTACTTTGCGAGGTCAAGTGTTAGCGATAGGGGGATTAAAAGAAAAACTTCTTGCTGCTTCTCGCTATGGCATTACAAAAGTAATTATTCCGAAAGTTAATTTGCCTGATTTGGAAGAGGTTCCAAAATCAGCGCTCGATAAACTTGAAATCATTCCTGTAAATAAGATTGAGGAAGTTTTTGAGGTGGCGTTTGATTTAACGTAAACAATTGGCAAGAACCAAAAAAATTAGTAAAAGAAAGGCGCATCTGGGAAATTTTAGATGCGCTGATTTTTTTGGGGGCTACTTTAAGTTTTTAGCTTAGGATCTTCTTATGCTATAATTTTAGTGTTTTTAATATCTTATCAATGGTAGTTTGCCAAGATTTAAGGTTGTTTTTTATGAATAAGCAGCGGTTTGGACAATATTTTACACCTAAAAATATTGCAGATTTTATGTGCTCACTTATAAGTAAGCCCCAATCTGCACGTGTGCTTGAACCGTCTGCCGGTCTTGGGGTTTTTATTGAAAGCTTAAAAAGTGCCGGGTTTAATGATATTAAAGGTTATGAGCTAGATAAAACCTTAAAGAATAAAAAACTGTCTCAATTTATACGCTATCGCGATTTTTTAGATGCTCCTTTAAAGGAGCAATTTGATGTGATTATTGGGAATCCCCCTTATATAAGATGGCGTAACATTGAAGAAAAAATTAAGGCTAAATTAGGCCAAAACCCTTTATGGCAAAATTACTGTAATAGATTATGTGATTATCTATTTATTTTTATCTTACAAAGTATAGAAAAACTGACCTCTAAAGGTGAACTGATCTTTATTAGCCCAACTTACTGGTTTAATTCCACCCACTCCCAAAAATTGCGTAATTATATGTTAGATCATGGCTCCATAAGCGATGTCTATTTATTTAATGATTCAAATATCTTTAAAGGGGTAAGTGGATCTTTTGTGGTATTTAAGTATGTAAAGGGCGCTTTTTATCAGAATCTGACGCTCCATACTTTTAAACAGACTTATAAAGAGCAATTAAGTTTTGGAAAGAAGGTTATAAACGATTTTTTTACTATAAGTAATATACCGCAGTGGAAAAGGAATACCACCTGGTCTTTAAAGAATGTTCCTCAAAATGAGCAACTGCTCTTACA
Organism: uncultured Succinivibrionaceae bacterium; assembly: GCA_944393045.1. Lineage (GTDB taxonomy): Bacteria > Pseudomonadota > Gammaproteobacteria > Enterobacterales > Succinivibrionaceae > HGM20899. Next base: position 8,540 of record CALXYT010000030.1, read on the forward strand.
AAGGTTTGAGGAAAGTTGCAAAGCTTCTAATGAAAAAAGTTTTTTAGCTAATGATTTACAGTCGAAAAAACCTTATAAAACCATAGGTGATTACTTTGAGATAGCAAATGGCATGGTCTCAGGGCTTGATAGGGCGTTTAATATTGAGAAAATGCCTAAAGATTTAATCTCCTCCTTAACAGCCCTTGAAAAAGAGCATTTAATAAGAGTTTTTAAAGCTAAAAATTTACTTCCCTTTTATCATCAGGGGGAGGCGTATTATTTTTTTTTAACGCAGGATATAGCGGAGGATAAGTTTAAAGAGCTTTATCCTAATATCTATAAACATCTATTGCTTTTTAAAGAAAAACTAACAGCCAGATATAATTATGGTAAGGCGCTTAGTTTTTGGAAGTTTGCTTTTCCAAGAAACCTCAAACTTTTTAAAAGCTTAGAAAAACGCATCTTTGTTCCTTGCAAAGAGCGCATTTCTAATAAGAAGTATTTTCGTTTTACTCTTGCTGATAATGATGTTTTTGCGCTGCAAGATGTAACAGCCATTGTGCGAAAAAAAAAGTGTCTGGAAGAAATTGAATATGTACTGGCTTATCTAAATAATCCCAGGGTCTTTGCCTGGCTGGCTATTCATGGGGTGGTAAAAGGAGAGATTGTCGAGTTCTCCGAAAGACCAATTGCCAGTATTCCGTATAGATGCATAAACTTTGATGATTATGTAGAGGTAGCGATTTACCAACAGATAGTAACCTTAACTAAAAAATTATTAGCAACAAAAGATTTAAGCCTGCAGGTTCTTATTGAAAAAGAGTTTGATAAGCTTTTTTAAAAATTGGTAAGGAAATATAAGAAAAAGTAAAATTCTTCCCAAGAGCATCTTTACCACTTGACTTAAGTTCCACTTAAGAACATCATTACCACCAAAAACAAAAAATTGGAAAGAGCTAAAAATGTGATAGAGGTTTAAAATTTACTATAAATGCTAAAACTTTAGTAACTTTAAACATTAAAAATAAAGCTAAATTCATATGTGATCTATTACAAGATTTTTAGGTAATACATTAGCTTGAAAGTATAAATACAATGTTTTTTAGTGATCAAGGCGTAAAAAATAAAGATTTTATTTTGCTAAAAAGTGAAATAACAAGAATAATGAAAATACAAAAACAGCAGTTACTGCTTTATTTGTCGTGTTCTACTTTGTAGTACATGTAGGTTCTTGTTTATTTTGTTGATGATTTTATCAAAGTTAGACTAGTGAAATGAATAAGATGAGTTTTTTCAGTATTCAGTTTTGGGATGGTTTGCATGACTAAAACCGAGCTCGTGGACCTGATCGCTCAGAAGGGTGATCTGAAGAAGAAGGAAGCTGAAGCAGCGTTGAATGCTTTTGTTGAAATAGTTAATGGTGCTTTAGCTGGCGGTGAAGACGTAACTTTAATTGGCTTTGGTAGTTTTGGGGTACGTGAACGAAGCGCACGCGTCGGTCACAATCCGAAAACCGGCGCTAAAGTTGATATACCAGCATGTAAGGTTCCGTACTTCCGTCCTGGTAAGTTACTTCGTGATGCAGTGAAGAACTAGTTGTGCTAGTTTTTAATTATAGGGCTTAAATTGGTTGAGAACCGAGCAGGGGATTGATCTTTTTAAGCCTTAATTTTTACTGGTATCAAAGTTTTAACAAGATCTTAATAATTTTTCAAATATAAAGCTCACTTTATGGAGCTTTTCGTTTATAATAGCCAAAGTTTTTTGTTAATTACAAATTAAATATAATATCTGCACATATTTTAATGTGCTTCATTTGGAGTCTAATTCTTCATGCTTACTGATAAACTCCGCGAGGGCGCTACAGGTCCTATCGCAAAAATTGTCTTTAGCTTGATTATCATTTCATTCTTAATCGCTGGTGTCGGATCATATTTAATCCCAAAAGTTGACTTTAATCCGGTAACAGTAGATGGGCAGTCTATTTCTAATGCTGAACTTGAACAGCAGGTACGTTTACAGAAGAATGTTCTTGAACGTCAGCTTGGTGAACAATCAGCCAAGATGTTAAATGATAAAGCTTTTCTTAAGAGCCTTCGTAATGATGTTCTTGAAAAGATGATTAATGATACAGTTGTTGCAAACCATATCTATAATTCAGGCATTATCGTTAATGATGAACTGGTAAAGCATCGTATTAAGGAATTACCGGAATTTCAGGTTGATGGTAAGTTTAATAATAAGCAATACGAAACAGTTCTTGCCAGAGCAGGTTATACACCAAATCAATTTGGTGAGGCTTTACGTGGTGATATTGCTCGTGAAGTTTATTTAAGAACTATCTTAGATGGTGAATTTGCTCTTCCACATGAAATCAATCAGCAAGCTGCGATTATTACTGAACAAAGAACTATTCAGAAGATTGATGTTGATTTATCATCTTTCTCTGAAAATGTTGAGGTAAAGGATGCTGATTTAACTGCTTATTATGATAAGCACAAGATGGATTACCTCCTCCCTGAAAAGTATAAGCTTTCATATATCTTCTTAACTGCTTCTGATTTAAAGGGTGATGTAAAGTATACTGATGAGGATTTACAAAAGTTCTTTAACCTTCATTCTGAATTATTTACTGTACCTGAAAAGCGTGTGGTAGCACATATTCTTATTGGTCAGTCAGATGAGGCAGAAGATAAGATTAAAGAAATTAAGGCTAAGGTTGATAAGGGGGAAGACTTTGCAGCTTTAGCTAAGCAATATTCACAAGATCCTGCTTCTAAAGATGACGGTGGTGTTTTACCAGCTTTCTCTTTAGGTAATATGGATGCAAACTTCGAGAAGATTGCTTTTGCGCTAAAGAATATTGGTGATGTTTCAGAACCTGTTAACACTCAATACGGCTGGCATATTATTAAGCTTGTTAAGATTGAACCTGCTTATAACCAGAAGTTTGATGAAGTTAAGCAAACTGTAATTGATCATTATGTAGAAGAACAATCAAAGATTCTTTTTGAGGATAAGTTACAGATTATTGAAAACACCAGTTACGAAAATCCGGATTCTTTAGATATCACTGTTGCTAAGGCTAATGAAGGCTTGGATGGTAAAGCTGCCTCAAAAGCTGTTAAGCAAGAAACTACTGATTATATCTCTTTAGATGATGAATCTTTAGAAGGTGTATTGGCAGATGATACAGTAAAGAATAAGATTAGCAGTTATGCAGCTTCTTTAGTTAAGGATTTATCACTTGCTCCTGAAACTGATGCTCAGGTAGTAGAAGATGAGTTCTTAAAGATTGTTACCAACTCTGATGTAGTTAGACTTGGACCTGAGGCATTATTTGTATTCCATATCGATGGTTATAAGAAGTCTCATCCTAAGCCATTAGCTGATGTTAAACAAGAATTAACTGATGCTATTATCAAAGAACGAGCTCAAAATGCTTCTGTTAAGTTTGTTGATAATGTAATTGCTACTATCAATAAAGGTGATTCTATTGAGACCTTTGTTAAGGAAGGTAAGCTTAAAGTTAATGATGAAGAAGTTTTAACTTTAGCAGCCGCTCAAAAGGATCCACTGATTACAATTCAGACATTTGAGATGCCTGTTCCTAAGGCTGGAAACATAGTTGCCAAGAATTTTGTTGATTATGAAAATAATCCATATATCATTGTATTAAAGAAAGTTGAAAACCTGCCATTAACAAAAGACGATGGACGTGATAACTTTATCAGCGAACAGGTTGTAACTACCAATGCTTATGGTGATAATGAGTTATTAATTAATTCAGCACGTGCTAATGCTGAGATTGAATATAACAGCGATCCTGAATACTTAAAGATGATCGAAAACCAAAACTCAGATTATTAAAAACTTCTCTCTCAAGCGAGCTTGGGCAAAGTTTGGGGGAAATGAAATAGAGAAAAAAGATCAGAAAGGGGAGTTTTTCAAACTCCTCTTTTTTTTGCCTATCCCCCCAAGAAAACATAAGAGTATAATAAAAAATGCGCAAGTTAAGTTTTTGCGGATTTTTTAGTTTAAGTTTCTTTACTTTTATTTTATCTATCTAGGTTATTTGCTACTTAAAATATCCTCATACATCCTGCTGTAACACTTTGCCATATATTCAGGCGTAAAGGTGCTTAAGCTGTTTTTGGCGTTAGTAATAAGCGTTTCTTTAAGAGCGTTATCGTTACATAAACGGCACATATTATCATAGAGATCTTCACTGTTACCATTTTCATGAAGAAGTCCGGTTTTTTCATGGTGAATAATTTCAGGAATGCCATCAACATTGGAGGCGATGATTGGGACATTATGATCCATTACATCTAAAAGGGTTGAGCCAAGACCTTCATTGCGTGATGGGAATAAAAATATATCCATGGCTTCAATGTAATCGATAACATTGTTTTTAAAGCCTAACCATTCAAATTGCGGGTAGTTACGAGTCAATTCCTTTAGTTCTTCCTCATCTTTCCCTTTACCTAACAAAATAAAACGAGTATTTGGGTATTTAGCTAAGAACTTAATTCCAGCCTCAATTAATACCTTTTGCCCTTTATGCTTATCTACATATGCTCCAATATGCCCAAATACCGTTAATCCCTGATAATGCTCTCTTAGCGCCTTTACTGTGTCGTTATTAGCACTTATATGCGATAGAGCGCTATAAATAAGGGTGGTTTTATCATGCAGATGTAATTTACCATTAAAGCTTTGGAGTATTTCATCTTTAATACGATCACTAATGGCAATAACTCTGGCTGCGTTTTCGTAATTTAAGGCATTAAAATACGTGTTTTTAATTTGCTGCGGCACGCGTCTGGTTATAGTAAAAGGAGTGCGATAAAGAAGGTGATGGATTGATGCCCAGTGCACCGCCTTTGCTTCATGAGCACTAATAATTTGTGCTTTATTGGCAAGTTTTAAATGACCTTGTAATCTTGAGGAAATCTCAATAACAGTTAAATCTTTAATATGAGTGGTAAACTTTAAGATTTCGGAGTTTTTACGGCATATTAAATACTGCTGTAAATCTGGATGTAGGAGCTTTAAAAACTTTATAAGTAAAATAGTTTGACGCTCACCACCTCTTAAAGTTCGTGCAAGATTGACATGGGCTATACTATATATCATTAGGTAACCTTTAAAATGAAAGTAAAACTTCTTATATTATCCACTAAAACTTATGTAAAGAAACCTTAAAGCTTAAATTTTTGTTAAATATTACCTATTTAAGTACTCATTTGAGGGGGATAAAGGCTGTTTAAGGCATATTTAAGACTGACCAGGCGTCTATATAAATAAGGACTTGCTCTATCTGTCTTTAAGCTTAATGGTGATGCTATGGGAAAGTTTTTAATTTTAGTAGTAATATGCAGTATTATGAGCGTTTAATAAAAATTTAGCAAGAAGGAAGATTTTATTTTAAGTAAGGTTTTATCTTACACGAAAAAAACCCTTAATAAATAAGGGTTTATAGAAGGTGAAAAAATTTGTGAATTATAAAGTTAAAAACTCAGACTATCAATAAGTAAAACTTAAAAACTCCATGCTGAAAAGTTATCGTTAATTACTATTTCAGTTAATTGTCAATTACTGATTACTGATTACTGATATCAGTAGTATTAGATTTCTTAACTCTTTTCTTCTTTTGCTCAAAACCGTTATCGATAAAGTTTTTAAGAGCCAATACTAAGCCTAAGGTTATAAATGCTCCCGGAGGAAGAACAGCAATCAGTAAGCCCTTATCGGCTTCAAATAAACGAATAGTAAAGTAATTACCAATTGGACCTAAAAATTCATCAAGCCCCATAAAGATAGTGCCCTGTCCAATAAGCTCTCTGATAATACCTAAGAGTAATAATACTAAGGTAAAGCCAACACCATTAGCTAAACCGTCAAGTAAAGACTTTAATGGTGAGTTTTTAGCAGCAAACATTTCAGCTCGACCGATAATAATACAGTTAGTAACAATAAGGGCAATATAAAGCCCAAGTTTCTGGTATAAAAGTGGGGTATAGGCCTCCATAAGAAGCTGCACACAAGTAACTAGAGCTGCTATGATTACCACATAAATAATAATTCTGATTTCTTGAATAAGTAATTTGCGCACTAGTGAAATCAAGAGATTACTTAGTGATAATACAGCAATTACTGCCACTCCTAAGGCTAAAGCTGTAGTTGCAGTATTTGATACTGCAAGTAGGGGGCAAAGACCTAATAACTGCACAAGTCCTGGATTTTTTTTCCAGAGACCGTCTTTAATAATATCGGTATAATCTTGTAATGACATATTATTTTACCTTAGCACAGCGTGGTAAGTTACTAATGTTGATATGACGTAAATTACGAAGCATTTTTTCTGTTGAGCGAGTTACTGCTCTTGGTGTTACGGTAGCACCTGTAAAGTAATCAAAATCACCGCCATATTTTTTTACATCAAATTTATGGGTAGTTAAAGATGCTCCCTGGAAGCTATCTAAAAAGTTACTTTTGGAGCGTAAGATTTTATCACCAAGGCCAGGTGTTTCATTAAACTCTATTACATCAAGATAGTATATTGAAAAATCTGCATTTATACCTGCCACCACAACAAACGGAGTAGAATAACCATCTTCGATATCGTAAGTTACAATATACCCTGCTATTTGGTTATCTTTACGAGCAACATAAAACGGGGTAGGAGTTCTAGTAAAACGAGTAGTTAAATAACATTCATCATTAGGATTATTATTAAAACTTCCTGGAGGCAATAATTTAATAAAACGTGCCTTTTCGCTTGCTTCCTTTACTTCTGCTATTTCTTTTTTGGTAATATAGTCTACCGTAAACACTAAGGAAAGGCATACGCAGGTAATAACAGCAAGTACTAACCCAACTTTTATTGCATGCTTGGCATTATCGTTCATAGATATCTCCCGGATGAGACTTAGCCCCAAATTCACGGCGTTTAGTTAAAATAGAAATAAGAGGAGCACAGGCATTAGTTAAAAGTACACTAAAGGCAACGGCATCAGGATATCCCCCAAAATTTCGGATAAGCATAAAGATAATGCCTGCAATTATCCCAAATATCACCGCTCCAATTGGTTTTGGGACGGCCGTTACAGGGTCTGTTAAAATAAAAAACGCCCCAAAGAAAGTAGCCCCAAAGGTTAAATGATACAGCGTCGGTAAATAAGTATTGGGAGCTATTTCATAACAGATTGAGGCAATAATGATAACTGTTAATAAAAAGCTAAGTGGTATTCTAAAGTCAATAACTTTAAAGACAATAAGTGCTATGCCACCCAGTAAAAAGAGGCTTGAAATTACCAGGTGAGCAAAGAAGGTATAGTTTGATAAATCCATCATTCGCACTTTAATAAAGCTGTAAACATTATTTTTTGGTTGCTCGTGTTTTGCATCAATTAAGAAGGTAGCACCAGTTATCGCATCAAAATTTGCCATAAAGGTATCGGCATCATCACGAGTTATCACATGCTTATAGGCATCGTTATAGGCATTATAAAGATTCTGTTCTTTATTAATGTTAAAGATAATGCTTATTGCCCTTGGAGCAGTTACATTCAAGTAATTATTAGGTACTGCCTCAATATACTCTGTCATAGGTAGTGGCGCGCTAATAAGTAAAAATACAAACCCCCCCATGGCAGGATTAAAAATATTATGCCCAAGCCCTCCAAAAGCATGCTTTACAATAGCAATAGCAAATACGCAACCAATAATTGTTAAATACCAGGGGGTAAGAGGTGGTAGGGCAATAGCAAGAATAACGGCCGTTAAGGCAGCTGAGCTATCACGCCATAATCTATTAAGGCTATGACCTCGCAATTTAAGAATAATCCCTTCAGTTACTAAGGAGCTTATAAGGCAAAACAGTAAATTAAAAACAATGCCCCAACCAAAGAAATAAAAATGAGCAATAATAGCAGGTACCAGTGCATAAATTACCAGTCTCATTATTTTACCAGTTGAGCTTACATTAGCATCATGTGGTGCACCTTCTTGATATAAGGTATGACTCATTATTTGGTATCTCCATTAGTTTTTGAGGAAGTATTAGCTTTTGCCTGAGCATCGGCACGAGCTTTAGCAATAGCTGCATCTTTTTCAGCGCCTTTTAAGGCTCTTGTGGCATCCTCTTGGGTATTATCTTTTTGTGATTTTTTAAGTTCCGCTAAAGCTTTAGCTTTGGCAAGAGCCTGCGCCTTACGTTCAGCTCTTAAGCGCTCTTCTTCCTGTACTCTAATGCGCTTGGCTGCATAGCGTTCTTTAGCAATTTTAAGTTTTTCTTCTTTTCGTTTTACAGCTTTAATTTTAGCTTTTTCTTCCCTAAAACTTTCAACTAAACGAATAGCACTTGGGCAAACAAAAGAGCAGCAACCACATTCAATGCAGCTTTTCAGGCCACACTTTAAGGCAAGGTTATGTTCTTCTGTTATGCAATAATCGTGTAGTTCATAAGGAATTAAGCGAGCAGGACAAACTTTGGCGCAGCGACCGCAGTTAATGCAATCAACCTGTGGCTTTAGGCGTTTTAATTCCTGTCCTCTTGGCGCAATGATGCAGTTAGTAGTTTTTACTATCGGTACATTGGCATTAGGCAGAGTATAGCCCATCATTGGGCCTCCAATAATAACCCTTGGGTTTTCATCGGGGGTAAAGCCGCAAGCATTTAAAATATCACGCACATTGGTACCAATATATGCCCAGTAATTGCCGATATTGCGAATGCTGTCACCTGAAATTGTCACCATTCTTTTTACCAGTGGTTCGCCAAGAAGGACTGCTCTTCCTACCGCAAAAACAGTAGTAACATTTTGGACTACCACACCATAGGCACTGGAACGGGCTTGATAAGGAACCTCGATACCTGTAATAATTTTTATTAGGTTTCTGGCAGCTCCTGATGGATATTTAACAGGAATGGATGTTACGCGAGCTTTTTCGCAGTGCTCTTCATTTAAGGCAGCACTAATTGCCATTATTGCTTGTGGTTTATTTTCTTCAATAGCAATAACGGTAAATTTTGGGCGTAAAATATGTTGAATGATTTTTATGCCACGAACTATCTCAATCGCTCTTTCACACATTAGGCGATCATCACAAGTAATATATGGCTCGCATTCAGCACCGTTAATAAGTAGCAGCTCGCATGGGTTATTAGGATTTACACTGGAGCGCAATTTTATATCGGTCGGAAAACCTGCACCACCTAAACCTGCAATCCCCATGTTTTTAATATGATCAAGTAAAGTTGCCGGATTTTCCATTTGGTATAACGGAAAATTCGGGTTGTTATACTTTACCTGCATGGCAGGTAAATCAGTTGCAATGGTAATGCACATTTCGGCAAGTCCACTTGGATGAGGCACAAGTGAGGGACCGATTTTTTCAATAATACCTGATAAAGGGGCGTGTACTGGAATTGCCATCGGGGAATTTGAGGCAGTTAATGGCTCAAAAGCTCCTACATGCTGACCTTCGCTTACAATTATCTCACCACCAACACCTGAGTGCTGCTTAATAGGTATTACCAGTTTTTTCGGAAAAGGTAGTTCATGGCTCGGAAACACATGAGCTGATTTATGTTCCTCAGGATAAACGCCACCCTTAAATGAAAAGATGACCCCCTTTCTGATTCTATCCCATCTATTCATCTTTCTTTTCCTCGGTCTTATTGCTTATTTGCCAGTGCCAGGTATCGGTGGTAGGTGCAACTAGTTGCATAGTAATGCATTTGGTAGGGCAGGAGTTTACACATTTTTGGCAACCTGTGCAATATTGCTTTTGCACTTCATATGGTGATTTTATTTTTCCTTCAATAGCATCATAAGGGCAAATTTTGGCACATTTACCACAACCAATACATTTTGTTTTATCGATAAAAGCAAGTTTTTCTTCATCAAGAGAGGAATCTTTGCTCTCAGGGATTGGGCAGTTCATAACATCGGCAATAGCTTTAATGGTTGTATCACCACCTGGAGTACAAAGGTTAATAGGGGCGTTTTCCAAGATAATAGCATTGGCGTATTCTGCGCAGCCTACATAACCACATTGACCGCATTGCACACCAGGCAGACATTTTTCGACTAAATGCTGCATCGGGTCTTTTGGGGTAACATTAAATTTATGAGCTGCCAGGCTTAGGCCAACGCCTAATAAAAATACTAGCAAGGTAAAACAAAGAATGATGATAAAAGTACTAAGCATTGTCTTAACCGATATTGATAAAAATAAGTAACAATCTGTAACTATACTTATTGGGTAATAAGATTAGTAAATCCCATAAAGGCAAGTGATAGTAAACCTGCTGCTATTAAGGCAATAGCACTACCTTTAAAAGGCTTTGGTACATTTGATCTTGCCATACGTTCACGCATGGCAGCAAATAGTATTAGTACAAGGGAAAAACCTGCACCTGCGCCTAAACTAAAAATTACTACTTCTAAGAAGTTATAATCCTGGCTAACTACTAAAATTGCCAGACCTAATACTATACAGTTGGTAGTAATTAGTGGTAGATAGATACCTAAAAGTTTGAAGATTTCAGGACTGATATATTTGACCATGAGTTCAGTAAATTGCACAACCGCTGCTATTAACACAATATAAGTTAATAAGCGCAACTGGGTAATTTCAAGGGGAGAGAGGATCAGACTATCTGTAATGTAGCAGAGAGTTGATGTTAAAACCAATACAAAGGTAGTTGCAAGACCCATCCCGGTTGCTGAACTAAGCTGTTTAGAAACACCGATAAATGGGCAAATACCCAAAAAGCGCACTAAGACAAAGTTATTAACTATTGCGGCACTTAAAAAAAGTAATAGATATGACATTAATAGTTACCAAAAACGTTCTTTTGCCTAGATTTTAACATAACTAAGCAATGATTTGTTAAAGCAAATACCTCTACTTTTGTAATCTTAAAAAGGATTTGTAAAGTTTACATAAGTTTTTCAGTCTGCACTGTAAAAACATGTAAGATAACAATACTGTCTGGTAATGCTCTTAGAGTGTGAGAGGTAAATTTTTAACACTTAGCAAACGAATAAACAAATAAAACCTGTAAATAATAGCAGTTGTTATCTTGTGATACAAGTCTTGTTTTAGATTTTTATGTGGTAAAAATAAAGTAGTACAAAAGTAGCAATAAACTGGTGCTTTTTGCAAAAAATTCTAAGAAGATTTAATGATTTTTGCCTTTAAATTAGCACTCTTTTATGAAAGATATGCCATAAAAATTGAACTTTTATAAATTTGCGCTACTCTATAATAAATAGCTATGCTTAATAGAAAAGAATAACACTATTGAATCATTATAAAAACATAGCAACAAGAATAACATATTATAAAAGGAAACACATATGCGTAAGCTAAATGCTTTGTTAAAAACATTAACCCTTTGTACCTTAGTAGCAGTGCCTTTATCATTACCACAAACAGCACTAGCATCTGATAATGGGGTATTAGCTGTTTCAGGTACAGCAGAGATTTTTGTGAAACCCGATTTAGCTAAGCTTAGAGTAGGGGCTGTTTTTACGGAAAAAACTCCTGAAGAGGCTCGTAATCGTGTCGAAAAAGTAATTACTGACTTTATTGGTAAACTTGCTAAATCTGGCATTTCAGAGAAGAGTTATTCAGCCCAGAATATTTCCGTAGTACCAACTTATGATTACATTGATGGTAAGCGTATTTTACGTGGTTATAGCGCAAAAAGATCGGTGAATATTGAACTGTCTGATTTTGAGTTAATCTCAAGTGTCTTTGATGATGCTTTTAATAGTGGCTTAAATGAAATTTCTAGTATTGAATATACTTTAGCTGATAAAGAAAAAGCTGGAGATTTAGTTCGCTCTTTGGCGATAAAGGATGCCAAAAAGAAAGCCAAGGCATTGGCAGATGGTTTTGAGGTAAAAATTAATAAGGTTAAAAAAATTAGTTATAACTCAAATAATGGAATTATTTCAACTTATGAAGATGCGGCGGTTTTTCGTAAAGGGGCTATGTTAAATGCAGCTTCACAAGCATCAGGTGGCGTTTATAAAGTTGATGATATCTCATTAAGAGATTATGTAACAGTGGAATATGAAATAGACCAATAGGAGTTTATCTAAAAGGTTTTGTAAACCATTAAACAGTAATAAAGCTCGTAAATCATATTTACGAGCTTTAACTTGTTAAGAAGGAATGTTCAAATGTTGTTTTTTCAATGTGATTTTATAGCTTTAGTAGCGTAATAAAATACCACCGTAGAACTGAGTATTAACAACATCTAATTTAACAGATTCACCTGCCATTTTAAAAGTATAATTACCTAAATCCTGGTAACGAACCCCAACTTCTAAACCTAAGTGGCTTAATGGATAATACTGCGCACCGGCACCTATCTGCCATAAAACATTAGTTTCATCCTGGTCGGTATTTTTTATGCCAAAGAAATTAGCATCAACGTTAATATCAGCAGCACCAACACCGGCAGTTGCATAAATTACGGTGTTCTCAATTGGGTAAATATCTGCATAAGCATTAAAGATATAGTTAGTTGATCTAAAGCTTAAGGACATATCACCAAAAACAGGAGCGCTATCACGCCAGGTCTTCTTATCGTTGAAGTTCGCTTCAAATTCACCTCTTAAGCCCCAGCGGTTATATCTAAAACCGGTACCGATAAATGGAGATCCGGTAATTACGTTTTCATTTGAAAGATCCTCAATATCGATATTGTTTAACCCGCCTCTAATACCGATATATGCTAAAAACTCCAGATTCTTAGATACATCGTAAGCATTATCATGGGTAGTTCTGATGCTGTCATCAAGAGTAGCATCAGCTAATGCTAAAGGAGACATGGTTGATGCGAGTGCCAAAGTTAAGGTGACAAGTGTAAAACGCTTCATAATTTTTTCCTGTAATAATAATTTTTAAAAATGTTAGAAAGGAGTTTTAATATACTTAACATCTTCAGTATAGCATAATTAAAAGATGTAAAGTTTAAAGAATATCATAAAAAATATATAGCGCGTTATGCAAATATTACTACTTTGTTTGTATAAAAATAAGATAAAATAAAATTTACACAAAAAACTTAAGTAAAAACAAGATACTTACTAAATAAAAAAACCTTAACTCAAAAATTCGAGTTAAGGCAAAAAGCTTAAAAAATAAATAAAGCTTAATTACATCATTGAGAGATGCTCGATAATAACGGTAAACACAGATAATGATACTAGTGCTATAACCGCTATAATTCTTTGTGTAAAAGCTTTTTCTTTAGATACTTTAGTAATATCCTCAAAATAAAGCTTTAATACAGAATCTGCCTGGAGTGCGGTAAAGAGTACCTGTCTTGGAGAAGTTGTGGACTGTGAGTCTCTATGCTCGTCTAAAATTTTTTTTTGCCATTTATTGTATTCTAAGGCGTACTGTGGGTTTTCTTCATAAAGTCTATAAGCTTTACGATAGAGTGCAAAAACAAAGTAGAAATATAAAAAGCCTACTGTCGCAAAAAATATAGTACAAATAGAATAACCATATGGCATCTTCTGAAAGAAGATAACAATAAAATAAATGGCTAGAGATATAAAAAGTCCAACTAAGCTGTAAAGTAAAACCTGAGTAAAACTCTTATGGGTCATAGGATTTACAGGCTTGAAAGCCCCAAATGTACTTTCATGTATGCATTTGGCAAAGAAAAACTTTCTACCCTGCTCAGGTCTGTCATAGTAATAGTAGCTTTGTTGAAACCGTGTAAACATAATATTGTTCTCTCAAACAATTGACTCTCAATAATGTACATTTGTTTCTATAATAGTTTTAATGTGTTTCTTGTTTTAATCTTGGTTATTTGTCTATGGTAAGTTTGTTAAATGTCAGAAACTTAAGTGCATATAAGCCAAAAGCTGTGTGACAAACTTAAAATTAATTTATATTTAACTTGTTATATAAATAATATAAAATTGATATTTTTTGTTAAAACGGTTAAATATTATAACATTTAAATAACAAAATCAAGGAAAAGTTATATTTTTTTAGGAATAATTTGGTGCTTATCCAAAAAAAATTATTAGGTAAGCTGCTTGCTTTTAGCTTGGTTTTTTAAAGTAAAAAGATATAAATTATATATAATAGAAATTGCTTAAGACTTATAAAGCAATGGCTTGTAAGAACAGTTTTCTGGCAGATTTACGAGCTGTTTAATTGTAAGAGTGCTTAAATTTTGAATAACTTTTTAGTCAGCGCTATTGAGTTCTAAGCATATCTCTGTAAGAATAAATGGGTAAATTTTCCATTTGCTTGCTAAAAAGTTAAAATCAGGGGCAAATATTTTATAATCTTTTGCATAAGCTCAAACTAAAGCTTAACCTTAAGTTAAGAAATTAAAACCAAATTTAAAATTAAACAAAAAAAATAACATATAAACTTAGATTAAAGGAGTTAATACATGGCTCAAAGTAGTGAAATAACTGATAATGAGGTGGAGAATTTAATTATTATCGGCGCGGGGCCCTCTGGCCTCACTTCTGCAATATATGGCGCACGAGCTTTTTTAAATCCTCTTGTTATTGAGGGATTTAGTGGTGGGCAGTTAACTCAAACTCCTGCCATTGAAAACTGGCCGGGGGTTAAGTCCATTGGCGGTATGGAGCTAGTTAATAACATCCGTGAACATGCTAAGTCTCTGGGAGCAAGATTTGTGAGCGATGAAATAGTAAGTGCTGATTTTTCTAAAGAAGTTTTTGAGCTAAAGGGAAGCAGTAAAACTTATTATGCCAAGGCTATTATTATTGCCACAGGTTCAAGCCCAAAACATTTAAATATTCCTTCTGAGATGCAATATCAAGGTACTGGGGTAAGTTATTGCGCAACATGTGATGGGGCATTTTACCGCAATCAGGATGTTGCAGTAGTCGGGGGCGGTAATAGTGCACTGGTTGAGGCCATGCATTTAAGCTCTATATGCAATAAGGTATATTTAATTCATCGTAGAGATGAGTTTAGAGCTGAGAAAGCAGTAGTAGATAAATTAAAAAATGCTAGCAATATTTCGTTAGAATTAAAATGCGATGTTTTAGAGATAACTGGTAATGAATATGGTGTAAATGGCATTAAGATTTTTGACAGAAGAAAAAATGAGAATGTAACTTTACCTGTAACAGGGGTATTTATCGCTGTAGGTCATACACCAATGAGCGCACCATTCTTAGGGCAGTTAGAACTTGAAAATGGCACTATAAAGACAGGCTTTAATGGTCTTGCTACTCAAACCTCAGTAAAAGGTGTCTTTGCGGCAGGGGATTGCGCAGATGATATTTATCGCCAAGCAATAGTTTCAGCCGGCACTGGTGCAAAAGCCGCCATAGATGTTGTTAAGTATTTGGAAAGTTTACACTAAAATTAGAACATTACTAAGAGTAGTAAGTAAATAGAAAAAAATGAGTAAAAAGCAAACAGCATATAGCAAACAGTAAAAAGAAAACATTGAGTTTATTCTGAAATAATACAGGACAGATTGAGAATCTGTCACTGTATTAACTAATATGACGACTATGAATCTAGTAATTAGGACTTAGGATTATTAGACCTGCAATGATTTAATCGTCTTTACGAGATTTTTTAAAATCTTTTTCGGTAAGTTTTTTAGCGTTTTTAAGACTTGCCGACATAAAACTTACATTTGCTTCTCTAATGGTAATAAAACCATCATTATTTAGATCAGCATTGGCAAGAGCTTTAAAGCCTTCTAGAATATTAGTTAAGCCTCGTACTCTCTTAGCGGTCATCTTGGAAAACTCATCTTGATTTAATCTAAAATCCCCATCTTTATCAAAACAAGCTAAGGTAAAGTAGGCATAATTCAGATGATTTCTGTCATGCTTACGAAAATCACGATGCCATCCGTGCATGCCAGAGCCTCTGTGCCAGCCATGCATTCCGTAGCCATCATCCCAGCCGATGCCTTCATTTTTACTAAAATATGGGCAGTCTGGACCATGTCTTTTCTTATCAAATCTCTGACCTTTTGGTCCTCTATGGCCAAACCCTAAAAATTTATCATCATCGATAGCTTTTGGGTAGAGGCTTGCCAGTTCATCAAGAGAAATAAAGTTATCATGGTTAGCATCAAGTCCTTTGAAGTCCTTTAATTTATCTAATCTGTTTTGTAGGACTTTAACGCCTTCTTCGCTGATAGTTTTAGCATCATTAACAGTTAAATATCCGGTAGTGCCGATACCTTTTGCCTGCATGATGCTGGCAATTTCATCCTGAAAAATTCTCCCGGGTGCGTGATGACGCATGAAAGGAGCGGCTTGCATATATGGACATGGACCAAATTGAGCTTTAGATGCATCTGCATCATTATCTTTAGCCATAGCAACACCAGTTGCCATTAAAGAAACAAGGGTCGCTGCAATAAATTTATTAAACATAAATGTTCCTTAATTATAGTTATAATTGAAATTTGTTCATGACTTCATTATATCGGTTTTCTTTTTAGAATATGTGTTAAGTTAATGATTAATTGTTACAAATTGTTACAAGCTGAATTTGTATGGGGCTTGAGATATCTTTGAAAAATAAGGGGACATTACAAAAAGTACGTATTTTGGAAGGCTAATATGGGGTAAAATTATTATCTAAAGGTATAATGTAGGGGAAACTTAATGAAAGGCTAAAAGGACCTCAGCGTTTTTCTTTTATTATAAATGATGAGAACTTGGCGTAAGTTTGATTTTCTTAAAAATCTACTACTAAAATAAAGGTAAATAAGTTAAGATAAACTTATAAAACATCAGTTTTTTGCGCTGTTTGAAAAAGCTTTTTTACTTAAATGTTGAAATTATAGAGATGGAAACAGATAAAGACCATATTCACATTTTAGCAGATATTGATCCTAGTTTTGG
>CALXYT010000031.1 GCA_944393045.1 uncultured Succinivibrionaceae bacterium
GATTAAATAATACAATAGATTTTAAATTTTTTGAGAATGCCTTATATCCCCATAGCTAAAGCTAGGGGCTTTACGGCAGGGTTTGGTAAAATAACTACATCAAAAAAAAATACAGCAATAAGCTGTTAGCTTAAAGTTAAGTTAAAGGTTACTTTTATAAAAATGTAACCTTTAATTTTTTAAATGTTGCTTCTTTTTGTTACTTAAGAATATTTTTCGAGAACGTTCTCATTACTTACTTTTTTAGCTCGCAAGAGTTTGGTTTTCTGCTATGATAGCAGTAGAGAAAGTAGCGTTAAGTTATTGATACATAATATTTTTTTATATTAGAACTATTATATAAAAATTTACCAAAGCGGGATTAAATAATGGCTGATAAGTGTTTTGAGGTAAAGGGTACAATTGAGGATGCTAAAATTGCCTATCGTAATGGTAGGTATGAAGAGGCAAGCTTAATCTTTCAGAAATATGCTTCTGAACAAAATGCCGAGGCGTTATTTTTTTTAGGCAATATGTCTGCTGATGGTCTAGGTTTTCCGTTAAATGCTGATGATGCCAAAAAATTACTTGAGCGTAGTGCTCAATTAGGTTATTTGCCGGCATCTTATAGATTGCGTCAGTTAGACAATAAAAACGTTCATTTTTATTGGAAAGAAAGTAATGTTTCAAATAATGTAGGATCTAATACGTTAGGTGTTAGTAAATTAGATATTAGTTCTTCAAATTTGGCAGAAAGTAAACAACAATTACAGCAGCGATTTGATAAACTTACCGATGAGGATAAAGTAAAGTTAAGTAAAGACTTAGCTACGCAAGGTGATATTTTTGCGATGTATGAATATGGTCTTTACTTAATAAATAAGCCTCAGCCAGATTATACCAATGGTGCTTTCTATTTAGGAAGAGCTGCCCAAAAAGGTTATTCTCAAGCCCAATATGAATTCAGTAAGTTATATGCTAAAGGTCAGGGCGTTAATAAAGATTCACTGCAAAATATCCTGTGGCTTAAACGTGCACAGGAGCAAGGTAATCTTGATGCTACTTATGAAATTGCGTTAATTTATTGTGATGAAAATAGTGGTTATTATACTCCACAGTTGGGGGTAAATTTACTTGAGAATATCAAAGACCAAAAGCCTGATGTGTTGGTAACTTTAGCTAAATTTTATTTAAATGGTCATATTGTTAATAAAGATCCTCAAAAAGCTCGTTTCTACCTTGATGATGCAATTAAACTAGGTGTAGTAAAGGCTCTAGTAGTATTAGGTAATTTATTAGTATCGGAAAGTAATTTTATGGCAGGCGTGCCATTATTAAAAGAGGCTGCCAGTAAAAATGATATCGAGGCTATTTTCTCTTTAGCAAGGCTTTATGATGAAGGGCTTGGTGTAGCACGCCTTGAGGATAAAGCCGCCTTTTTATATGATAAAGCTGCTGAAATGGGACATAAGGAGGCACAGTACTCTTTTGCCTGCATTTGTCGTCGCCAAAACTCCCCACAAGGAGAGAAGCTTGCACGTACTTGGTTTTATAAATCAGCATTGCAAGGTTATACTAAGGCTATATATGAATATGGGCTAATCTTAAAAAAAGAAATTGATGCTAAATTTGCAAGTACCCCAGAAACAGCAACGCAAAATCAGGGCGATCATAAAGTTTCATGGTTTATTGGTAATGAAACTAAGCCTTATTATCGAGAATATAAAGAAGCATTTGGTTATTTAATAAAAGCTGCGCAAAGTGGTATTAGCGATGCTGAATTTATCGTCTCAAGTATGTATATGAAAGGTGAGGGGATTCCTGCTGATCAGGCTTTAGGATTAAAATGGTGTAAATTAGCAGCCGAGCACGGAAATTTTGAGGCGCAATTTAAAATGGCGCAAATGTATGATAATGGCGATGTGTTTGGTGGTAGTTTAGAGCAAGCTGTTATTTGGTATTCCTCAGCCTCTCAAAATGGCTCGGCGCAGGCTACATATAATCTTGCGATGATGTATGAAGATGGGCGAGGGGTATTACAAGATAATGTCAAAGCTTTTGAGTTATTTAAAAAAGCTTCTGATATGGGCTATGTATTAGCAACCTATCAGGTAGGTATGCATTATCTACATGGTATTGGCGCAAAAAAGAATGTTCGCAGTGCAGAATCTTATTTAGGTCTTGCCTCTAATCAAGGTCTGGAAGAGGCAATCATTGAGCTTGCTAAATTATATGTAAATACGCATGATATTTCGCATAAGCATGTAGAAACTGCGATTAAGCTTCTTAATCGAGAAGTCCAGTTAGGTCATGGTGGTGGTATTTACTTATTAGCAAGTTTATATTTACATGGTAAAGGAATAGCTAAAGATTTTGCTAAGGGGTTTGAGTTATTAAAAAAAGCTGCCGATATCGGTCATAGCAATGCCCAATACGATTTAGGTATGCTGTATTTTGAGGGGGTAAGTGTTGCACGTAATTACCAATTAGCGGTGCATTACTTATCAATGGCGGCTATGTTAAATTTAGAGGCTGCCAATTATATGATGGGCGTATGCTGCCGTGATGGATTAGGTACTTTAATTGATTATCCACGTGCTTTTGCTTACTTTAATAAAGCTGCTGAAAAAGGTTATTGTGATGCTTATTTAGCACTCGGTAAAATGTATCAGGACGGAACCGGGGGGATTTGTAATTATCAGGAGGCTATTCATTATTATAAGCTACTTGCACACTGCAAATATAATGAGGCTTACTTACTGATAGCAAATATCTATTTATCTGGTAATACTCAGATGCATATCGATTATGAGCAGGCGGCTTATTGGCTTCATCTAGGAGCTAATGCCCATATTCCAGAGTGCTGTTATAAGCTTGGATTACTACATATAAATAAAAAGCTTAAAGAGAGCAATATTGAAAGAGGTATTGAGCTAATTAAAGAGGCTGCTAATGCTGGTTCTGGAGGGGCTCTATACCATTATGCCAAGCTTTTAATAGACGGGGTATATTTACCTCAAAACTATGTTAAAGCAGTTTCTTTTTTACAAAAAGCTTCTGTTAATAACCATGTAGCAGCAACCACTTTACTTGCAAGAATGTATATTGAAGGTAAAGGCTGTGAGGCAAATCCAATATTAGCAGCTGATCTTTTTACCACGGCAGCTAATCACGGAGATACTGAGGCGCAATATGAACTTGCCAAACTTTTTAAAGATGGGCTTGGAGTACCTCAAAGTAATTTTGATGCCTATATTTGGAGCGTATTAGCCGTTTCTTGCTCCGATTCTTTTATAAAGGCTCGCAAATTACGTGATGAAGTAGTTTTAAAGCTTACCATCCCGCAAATTACTCAAGCGCAATATATTGCAGCTGATTATTTTAGTCATTTCTCTAGGGAATTTACTTAACCAAAAAATAAAGCGTAGCCAAAAACTACGCCTTATTTTATATTAAACTTTAAAAGTAAGTTTAAAAGACTAGTGCACTAAGTTACTAATACTTTGATGGGCATGGCTCACGTCTATAAATAGGCACCACATTACGAGTTGGGCTGCCAATATAGATCTGACGAGGTCTACCGATACGAGAATCAGATTCCTCGTTCATTTCAATCCAGTGAGTAATCCAGCCTACTGTTCTTGCAAGAGCAAAGATTACAGTGAACATATTAGTTGGAATACCAATAGCATTAAGAATGATACCTGAGTAGAAGTCTACGTTAGGGTAAAGCTTACGTTCAATGAAGTACTCATCGTTACGAGCAATGCGTTCAAGTTCCACTGCTACATCAAGGATTGGGTGATTTTGGATATTAAGTTCACTTAATACCTCATGGCAGGTTTCACGCATTACAGTAGCTCTAGGGTCATAGTTCTTATAAACACGATGACCAAAGCCCATAAGTCTAAATGGATCGTTCTTATCCTTTGCTTTAGCAATAAATTCAGGAATACGATCAACTGTACCAATACGTTCAAGCATTCTTAAGCATGCTTCGTTAGCGCCACCGTGAGCAGGTCCCCATAGTGAGGCAAGACCAGCTGCTACGCAAGCATAAGGGTTAGCCCCTGATGAACCTGCAAGGCGTACTGATGAGGTTGAGGCATTTTGTTCATGATCGGCATGAAGAATAAATATTCTATCAAGTGCTTTTTCAATTACCGGATTTACTACGTATTCTTCACAAGGTGTAGCAAACATCATGTGTAAGAAATTACCAGCATAGCTTAAATTATTCTTCGGGAACATAAAAGGCTGACCGATTGAATACTTATAAGCCATAGCTGCAAGAGTAGGGATCTTAGCAATAAGTCTGATTGCAGTAAGTTCACGATGCTCAGGATCATAGATGTCGAGGTTATCGTGATAGAAAGCGGAAAGGGCACCAGCAATACCGCACATAATCGCCATAGGATGTGAGTCACGACGGAACGCCTTAAATAAGGAGTTAATCTGTTCGTGAATCATAGTATGGTAAGTTACTTGCTTTTTAAAATCATCATATTGCTGCTGATTAGGTAAATCACCATGTAATAAGAGGTAGCATACTTGGAGGTAATCTGTTTGATTTGCTAATTGATCAATTGGGTAGCCTCGATGTAACAGCACCCCTTTAGCTCCATCGATGAAAGTAATTTTTGACTTACATGATGCTGTTGATACAAAACCTGGATCGTAGGTAAAGTAGCCATGAGAGCCAAGTGCTCTTATGTCAATTACCTCAGGCCCTTCAGTACCTTTTAGGATAGGTAACTCAATTGGCTCCATTCCTGGAATAGAGAGAATAGCAACCTTTTTGTTTTCATCACTCATGATTTTACACCTTAAACTATTTAACCACTTCTTACTACATTTACCTAAAATCAGTATTTTAATGATAAACGCCAATTACCTAAACAAGGTATTGTTAACAATTTAACAACTTTTGGCATTTAGTTAGCTAAATACTGTAAATTTTTTTCCTAAAATTCATGGCAAAGTTAGTCCATGTGCAGGATTTTTTTATCAAGCCTAGTAATAGTTACTTATTAGTAAAGTTTGATATTTAACTGATAATACAGTGAAAGTGGCATATATACAGCAAAAAGCTGTATATAAAATCATAGACCATCAGATATTTGAGCTTACTTTACCATATTTTAACGATCTTTGCTAAAAAAAAATCTTGGGGAAAATAAGCAAAGACTCAATATCTTAAGAAATTTGTAAGATATGGCGCTTTAATCTACTAAAAAGCAATACTTGAAAAGCATAAAAGATAACGCCAATTTTTAAGATTAACATAAAAAATGATGAGTTTTTATTAGGTGGATATTTGATTAAATTTACTTGAAATTTTGTGAGCTGATTCGTATAATATTTGAGATTTTTTTAAGGTTGCTAAGCGTTTTTTAATAGTTTAGCTATGCGTGAAAAAAGCATCACTTACTTATACTTATCATGATATGAGTAAGCTTAAAAAAATCGTATGCGCAAAATTAAAAATATAGCAAGATTTTTTCTGCTATTGCCTTATTGTTTACCTAAAAAAAACTGTGTTAGTTCATCAGTTGTCGGTGTACATTGCTATGCATTGTGATGAATATGTTCAGCAACTTTTTTGGTAAAGTTTTACATTGAACAGGTTGTTAGTAATAAATGAATTTACACGAATATCAAGCAAAGGCTATTTTTAAGGAATTTGGCCTTGCAGTCCCAAAGGGCATAGTTTGTGCCACAGCTGATGAAGTAAGAGAGGCTTTTTTAGCAATGCCAGGCTCAAAAGCCGTAGTTAAGTGCCAGGCACATGCTGGTGGTAGAGGTAAAGCTGGTGGTGTTAAGGTAGTAACTACTGCTGCTGATGCCATAGCGTTTGCTAATAAGTGGTTAGGAAAACGTTTAGTAACTTTTCAGACAGGGGATCAAGGTCAGATTGTAAATCATATTTTAGTGGAAGAATGCGGTTCAATTGCCCGTGAATTATACCTTGGCGCTACTATTGATCGTGCTAAAGCTAGAATAGTATTTATGGCATCAACTGAAGGCGGTACTGAAATTGAAAAAGTAGCGCAAGAAACTCCTGAGAAGATTTTTAAAGTTGAGGTTGATCCGATTTGTGGCGCACTACCTTTTCAGGCTCGTGCTTTAGGCTTTAAGTTAGGTTTAACAGCTGATCAAATTAAGCAGTTTACTAAGCTTTACTTAAACATGTATAAAATGTTTAAGACCGATGATCTTTCCCTTTTAGAAGTAAATCCTTTAGTTGTTACTACTGAAGGAAACCTTGTATGCCTTGATGCAAAAATCAATATTGATTCCAATGCTTTATATCGTCATAAAGATTTATTAGCGTTAAATGATCCAACACAAGAAGATCCAAGAGAAGCTCTGGCGGCTTCTGTTGGTTTAAGCTATGTAGCCTTAGATGGTAATATTGGTTGCATGGTAAATGGTGCTGGTCTTGCAATGGGTACCATGGATATTATTAAGACCTTTGGTGGTAATCCAGCTAACTTCTTAGATGTTGGTGGTACAGCTACTAGAGAAAGAGTAATTGAGGCATTTAAGATTATTCTTTCTGATAAGAATGTTAAGAGTATTTTAGTGAATATCTTCGGTGGTATTGTACGTTGTGATTTAATTGCTGATGGTATTATTGGCGCTGTGGCAGAGGTTGGCGTACACGTTCCTGTTATTGTTCGTTTAGAAGGTAATCAGGCAGCTCTTGGACTAGAGAAATTAGCTAAGAGCGGGTTAAATATTATTGCAGCTCATTCTTTAAAAGAAGCTGCTAGACTTGCCGTAAGTAATGCGAACTAAGGAGTAGGGATGTCAATTTTACTTAATAAAGATACTATTGTGATCTGTCAAGGTTTTACTGGTTCTCAAGGTACTGCCCATTCTGAGCAGTGTTTAGCTTATGGTACTAAGCTTGTTGGTGGTGTATCTCCTGGAAAAGGTGGTATGACTCACTTAGGGTTACCAGTATTTAATACGGTAAAAGAAGCAGTTGAGGCAACCGGTGCCACTGCTACCATGATTTACGTTCCTGCTCCATTTTGTAAAGATGCTATTTTTGAGGCAATTGATGCAGGTCTCAAGCTTATCGTTTGTATTACTGAGGGGGTTCCTACCTTAGATATGCTTGAGGTTAGATATCGCCTAGAGCATAGTGATGTAACACTAATTGGACCAAATTGCCCTGGCATTGTAACAAGTGGTGAAGCTAAACTAGGTATTATGCCTGCAAGTATTCATTTAAAGGGTAAGGTAGGTATTGTTTCAAGAAGTGGTACTTTAACCTATGAGGCCGTAAAGCAAACTACTGATGCAGGTTTTGGGCAAACTACTTGTGTAGGTATTGGTGGCGATCCACTTCCTGGTTCAAGTTTTATTGATATGCTCAAGCTTTTCCAAGAAGATCCACAAACTGAGGCCATTGTCATGATTGGTGAAATTGGTGGTACCGCTGAGGAAGATGCAGCTAAATTTATTAAAGAGCATGTTACCAAACCTGTTGTTGCCTATATTGCAGGTGCTACAGCTCCAAAGGGGAAGAGAATGGGCCATGCAGGTGCTATTATTGCAGGTGGCAAGGGTACAGCTAATGAGAAATTTAAAGCATTGGAAGATGCTGGTGTTAAGACCGTCAAATCGCTTGCTGATATTGCCGATGGTTTAAGAGAAATTACCGGCTGGCAGTAAAATCTTTTATACAAGGTGGTGTAAGCCACCTTGTAACACCTTCCATATTTTGCTAAATTTCAAAAATTTTTGCCTTCCTCTTTATACTACTTACAAAAACTAAAAAAAGAAAAACTAAAAACATAACAACCCACAAAAAAACTACAAGGATATACTAATGGCTGAAGAGCTTTATTTAGTGCCATATGCAAGCAAGGTGATAGTAGAGCAATTAGCTGATACTTATCCATTTCCTACAAGCTCCGAATTAGAAGCTCAAATTCCTGAAGTTTTTAGGTTATCAGGAGCGCTAAATCATCTTGATTATACGGTGATGAAAGCGTTAAATGAAAATGGTCGTGAATATTATGCTCTTGCGCAAATGGTTAATGCCCAAAATGATAAAATAAATACTATTATTAGTTTTATTTTAGCTGAGCATGAACCAAAGGATAATAGTTATCTTACATATGCGCTTAGTGGTAGAGCATTGGAATTAAAAGTTTTGCTGCCTAATAGCTTTAAACCCCACCAAAAACTCCGCTTAAAGTTATTTTTAGTTGATTATGCCCTGGCTATTTATTGCTATGGGGTTGTGGAATATATTAAAGATTTTAAAGAAGTTAAAAACTTAGAACTTAACCAAAACTTAGAAAAAAAACAAAATCATAATAAAGCAAAAGATACAGCAAAAGAAATAGAAACCGAAAAAACAACCTCCTTATTTAGTGCTATTCGCTCAATGTTAGCTAAAAAAGATCTTATTATCCAAAACGAGGAAGCTTGCAAAAACGAGCAAGTTTTAAGTGCTAATAATCTTTTAGAAGAAACATCTCCTACTTCCAAAGAAGCAGCTTTACCAAAGATAGAAGCTGATAATAATTATCAGCTTATTGGTATTAGCTTTACGCAAATTCGTGAGCAGGATGTTGATAGTTTAGTAAAAGCAACTTTTGCTATTCAGTCAAGAAAACTCAAGGAAAGATCTTTGGCAAAAATGGTAAATAAAGTATAATCAGCTCTAATTTTTAGCAAAAAAAGACTGCGATTCTTATGGATAAAACATATAAACAGCGTTTATTTTCACCACTATTTGTAGCAATAGCTCTTCGTTATGCTTTTGCTGCGAGTAATTATCGTTTTGCTTCATTTATAGCTATTTTATCAATGCTTGGTATTATGCTTGGGGTAGCGGCTCTTATAGTAGTTTGCTCTGTAATGAATGGGCTTGAGGGAGTATTAAAGGATAAAGTATTTGCAGCAACTGCTCATGCAATAGTAACAAGTCCTGAAGAAGAACTTCCTAAAGATTACGATATTACCTTCCTTAAAAACTCGCCACTAGTATTATATGTCTCGGAGGTTGCTACTAATGAGGTAATAGTACAAGGTGGGGGTAATATAACTTTGGGTAAATTACAAGGTATAAACCCAAGCACTTACCCAAAATACGATATTTTAAAAAGTTCTATTGGTGTATCTTCTTTTATAAATTTAAAGGCAGGCAGTTATCAGATTTTTATTGGTGAGGCACTGGCACGCAGGTTTAATTTAGATATCGGCGATAAGATTAGAATAACAGCTCCTTCTGTTATGCGTTATAGCGCCTTAGGACAAGTTCCTTCAAGTAGATTATTTACTATTGCAGGGATTTATAGCGTTGATGTTTTTGATGTAGAAAGTACTTACCTTTATGCTCATATTAATGATGTGAAACGTTTATTAAAAATTGTAGATAATAATATTGGTGGTATAAGAGTCTGGTTAAAAGAACCTTTTAGTATCGATAAGTTACTGGAAGAGGTTAAAGATCATGATAAAACTTTAATCGTGCATGACTGGCGAGAGGAAAAAGGTGATTTTTTTCATAGCGTACAAGTTGAAAAAATCATGATTAGCATTATGCTTTCGCTAATAATTTTAGTGGCAGTATTTAATATGCTATCAGCGCTAGTAATGGTAGTAACCGGTAAAACCTCGGAAATTGCTATTTTACGTACCATGGGGATAAATAGAGGGCAAATAATGCTTATCTTTATGCTTGAAGGGGCGTTAAGTGGTGTAATAGGTTCGATTTTTGGGGTGGGATTAGGGCTTATTATCGTTAAGTTTGTGGATCCTATTTTAAGTACTTTAGGTTTAAATCTTTATGTTGCCTCAGGTGGTAGTTCATCATTACCTATTATGATTGATTTTTGGCAAATACTTTATATTGTGCTTGGTACTATTGTGCTAAGTTTTTTTATTACTATTTATCCGTCATGGCGAGGGGCTATGTTAAATCCTGCTGCCTCGCTTCGTTATGAGTAAGTTTTTTGCGGGATAATTTAATGAATAATGAGATTATTTTAAAGGCCAGTAATATTGTCAAAGAATATCGTGATGGAGCAGTGGTAACTAAAGTGCTCCATGGGGTAAATCTTGAGGTTAAAAGTAATGAGTTAATTGCAATTATTGGCTCAAGTGGTTCAGGTAAAAGCACTTTATTGCATATTTTAGGGACGCTTGATAGTCCAACAAGTGGTGAGATTTTATTTAAAGGGGAGAACTTATTAAAGCTTGGTGGTAAAAAGTTAGCCCAATTTAGAAATAAAAATTTAGGGTTTGTGTATCAGTTTCATCATTTGCTTACTGATTTTACGGCACTTGAGAATGTTTGTATGCCGATGCTTATTAGCGGGGCAAAGAAACAAGATGCTATTACTGAGGGCTTAAGATTACTTGATAGGGTAGGACTTGCACATCGTATAAATCATAAGCCTTCAGAACTTTCAGGTGGTGAGAGACAACGAGTTGCCATTGCAAGAGCCATTATCAATCGTCCTTCGTTAATTTTAGCAGATGAACCAACTGGTAATTTAGATCGTAAAAGTGCAGAGGATGTTTTTAACCTTTTAACACAATTGCGTGCAGAAACTGCTTGTTCATTAGTTGTAGTAACTCATGATAAAGATTTAGCTACTCGTTTTGAAAGATGCTTAACTATGCATGATGGGAGACTTGAGCTGTAATTATGTTTAAGCCATTAGAGTTATTTATAGGAATTCGCTTTGCTAAAGCTAGACGCAAAGGTATTATGGCCTCTTTTATTTCGCTTGCCTCTTTTATAGGTATTGCCCTTGGAGTTATGGTGCTAATAGTGGGGCTTAGTGCTATGAATGGTTTTGAGCGAGAATTAAATAATCGAGTATTATCAGTTATTCCTTCAGCTGAGCTAAGTAGTGCTTATGGAAATATTACTGATGCAGGAAAACTGGTAGAGCTATTAAGTAAAGAGCCGAATATTAAAGGGGCAGCTCCAGTTGTAAGTACCCAGGCATTAATTAGTAAAGATAATATCTATCGTGCTACCTCCTTAAAAGGTATTGAGCCACCAAAGGAGGAGCAAGTAACCTTAATGTACAAGTTTATTACTCCTAATGCCTTAGCTAAGCTTAAAGAGGGAGATAATATTATATTAGGGGCTCGTAATGCTAAAAAGTTACATGCAAAAATTGGTGATACCATTGAGGTTTATCTTACAAAAAACACCCAAGAGCTTGGTAAAACATCTATTGCCCAGGGTAAAATTTTTAAAGTGGTGGGGTTGCTTGAATTATCAGGTGAAATAGATGGCTTACTTGCGTTTATTCACCTAGATAAAGCACGTAGCTTACTTGGCTTGGATGCAGATGAGGCAACAGAGATTGCATTTGGAGTTACTGATAATTATCAAGTAGAAGAGCTTTCATATAAAGCTGTAACTCATATGCTAAATGAATATCAAGGTAGATTTTATGTAAAACCATGGACTAGCAGTTACGGGTATTTATATCAGGATATTCAAATGGTGCGCACTATTATGTATTTAGCTCTTATTATGGTAGTAGGGGTGGCATGTTTTAATATAGTGTCAAGCCTAATAATGGATGTAAATGAAAAGCGCTCAGAAATAGCCATTTTATTATCTATGGGGTATTCACGTATGCGAGTAATGCGTACCTTTATCGTACAGGGAGCATTTAGCGGTGCTTTAGGGGCTATGGTAGGAGCTTTGCTTGGTTATATTGTGGCATCAAATTTAACTCGAGTAATTCGCACGCTTGAGGCAATCTTTAATTTTGAGATTTTAAATGGTGATATTTACTTTATTGACTTTGTACCAAGTGAGGTTTATGTAAAAGATGTGCTTTTAGTAGGAGTTATAGCGTTAATATTAAGTATTATTGCCTCCGTTATTCCTTCTTATGTGTCATCACGCATAAATCCAGCAGTTGAGCTTTCAGGTAAATAAAATCCAAATCAAAAGCAAAAAAACAACAAAAAGCAATAAAAAGAAACTCAATCAACAAGAAACAAAAAAAGCCTCACTTGAGGCTTTTTTGCATAAATTTTTGTAATTAAATCTTATAATTACTTAACGAACTTCATAGCGCTTTGAGCAATTACTAATTCTTCGTTAGTAGGAACTACTACTACCTTAACCTTAGAATCAGCAGAGCTAATCATACCTCTACCACCAAGATATGATAAAGCAGCCTTGTTAAGGTCAGCATCAAGCTTAATACCAAATACTTCTGGTAACAATTCAATTACTTTTTCACGCATTAAGTAAGAGTTTTCGCCGATACCACCGGTAAATACGATAGCATCTACATGTCCTAATGGTACATAGTAAGAAGCGATAAACTTAGCTAAGCGATAGCAGAACATTTCAAAAGCAAGTTTAGCCTTTTCATCGCCTGCTAAGTAACCCTTAGTGATACCACGCCAATCTGAAGTTTCACCAGAAATACCCATTAAACCTGATTTCTTGTTGAAGATTTCGCGTACTTGTTCAACTTTATAGCCTAATACATCGCACATAAAGAATACTACTGATGGATCAATTTCACCACAACGAGTACCCATTACTAGACCGTCAAGTGGAGTTAAGCCCATAGAGGTATCTAAGCACATGCCATTTTTAACAGCACTTACAGAAGCACCATTACCTAAGTGACAGGTAATAACGTTAAAGTTATTAACATCAACATTAAGTTCTTTAGCTACTTCATGAGTTACATAGTAATGTGAAGTACCATGAGCACCATAACGGCGAATACCATGCTTGGTATAGAGCTCTTCTGGAATAGCAAAACGGTATGCAACAGCAGGCATTGTCTGATGGAATGCTGTATCAAATACTGTTACATGAGGAATAGTAGAGAATGCTTTACGAGCTGCTCTAATACCGATTAAATGAGCTGGGTTATGTAATGGTGCAAATGGAATACAATTTTCAATACCAGCTTCTACCTCATCGGTAACTAAAGTAGGCTCACTATAAAGTTCACCACCCTGCACGATTCTATGACCTACTGCACAGATAGAGCTTAATAATTGAGGGTTAGCAGCTAATACTTTGGTATTTAAAAATTCGATAGCTACATTATGGTCAGCCCCGGCACCGAGGTCGGCATTATGTTTTTCTTCGCCTTCAAAACGCCATTCAATACGAGCATCCGGGAGAGTTAGAGCTTCTGCAATACCATTGAGGTAAACGTGGCCATTTTGAGGATTAACAATAGCAAATTTAACAGACGAACTGCCGCAGTTGATAACTAATACAGTTTTTTCAACAGGTGAAGTCATGATAGATTCCTTGTGGACATATAGTTCAAGGCTCTGTTTAAGCCTTTTTCTGGATATGTCAGTATCTTAAATAAATAGTGTTGCGCAGGTTGCGCAATGCCCTGATGTGAAAAATAACATCTCAAAAAACTGCGTAATTTTAGCATAATTTAAAAGGAAATTTAAGAGAGTTAGCAAAGTTAACCTGCTACTTTAATTAAATTAACCACCTTGGGGTATGTTTTTCATATAAGGGGTAAACATTAGGAAAAGCTTTACGTAAAAAGTCCTCTTCACTTTTTATATGCTTATTTACCAAATAGACAAATGCTAAAGGAGTTAGGCATAAAAGAAACGGAAAACAAATACACCCTACACTTAAAAGAAGCGCTAAGAGTGATAGGTACATTGGATTGCGACTAAGGCGATAAATCCCGATATTAAAAAAAATCTTATCATTATTATACCAGGGAGCGGGGTTTATGCGATAAAGAGCAAAAAGCCATAGCGCACCTAGAGCAAAAATTAAAAAGATAATAAAAAATATACTGCTTAAAATAATTGCCAGAGTAGTAATTTTTTGGGGTAAAAAATACTGAGCTATAAGATGTAAAGATGCGCAATAAGCAAAGATTGCAGGGGGCATGGTAAGAAGAGCACGAAAAATAGCGAGCATAGTAATCCTAAAGCATATAGTAAATTTTGGGATCATTGTAGCAGAAAAAGATAAGTATTTCTTAATCAAACTAAAATAATCTTTATGCTTACGTATACAATAGGTAATGAAGTAATAATAAAAAGTTGCAAATAGTAAGTTAAAATAAACATGTAATAAAAAGGGAACATTATGATTTGTAAAAAATGTGGCGCAAACCTTCCTCAAGGGGCTGTTTTTTGTGATAAATGTGGCGCAAAACTAGATGATGCTGTTAATCAGGCATCAGCAAGTGTTAATGATAATATGGCGCAATATGTTCTTGAGGGCGTAAGTAAACTGCGCTCAGTACGAGTAATGACCTATATTAGTATAGTTTGTTTTATTTGTACTTTCTTTACTATTCTGTCAGTGATTCCTGCGTTAATCTTAGCGCATATGGCAATGAATCGAATGAGTAATGTCTTTAGGCTTCTTGGTAATGAATTAGCACAAGCTTGCGATAAGATGCGTGGCAAAGTTGTCGTTCATACTATGGTAATAATAATTGGCAGCCTTATTGTTTTTGTGCTTATCCAGATTATTGCTTTCTTAACAGTAGGGTTGGGTATTATTTTAATGTATCCATTTGCCGTTGTGGAATTTTTGCTATTACTTTACTTAATTTACGTTTATGTAAAAGCATTTTTCTTATGGCTTAAAGTTGATAATGAGATTGATGTGCTCCTAAATAATAATGAGCATTTAGCTCTTATTGGTAAGAATATTTTATCTTAAATTTAAAAACTACAACCCGCAAAGTAAGGAGAAAAACCCCAATTCCCCTCAATATTAAGACAATGTTAAATTTATAAAATTATAAAAACTTTATAAATAAGCAAACTCTTATTTACCCTTAAAAATCAATGAGTTAAGCAAGGTTAATATAATAATTACACGTGATTATTAGCCTTGTTTATCTAGTAAAGTGTGATATAATTCAAATTATAATGCTAGTCATAAATAATAAGCTACACGATTTTTAAGATGCAGGAGATTTAGGGTTTTGATGCGTAAGCTAGTTTTTCTTCTTATGGGGCTTTTTGTAATCATTACTTTATCAAGTAGCTTAGCCCATGCTATACCTGTTATCTACATTAACGATACTCTAACAAAGCGTAATATCACTACGCATGTAGATATCGCTAAAGGTTATCAACAAGCTTTTTGGCCATGGGAAATTGAAGAGCGTTCCTGGGCTAAAGAAACTAAAACTCCTTTTTATTTGTTAAGCACCCAAAATATTTATACCGAGTGGTACAGATTTGCTATTCAAAACCGTTCTGGTGATACGCAGCGTTTAGTGTTATCTTTAGGTAATAGTTTTTTAAATACTGTTGATCTTTTTGTGGTAAATTCTCGTGGCGCTTTAGAGCGAGTTTGGTATACAGGTGTAGATAGGGGACTTGCCTCCAAACCTATACCATCTGGGAATTTTTCATTTCCGCTTACGATTGATAATCGTGATGCTAAAACGATTTTTATTAAAGTAAAGAGTCACTTTAACACAACTCCTGAAATTAAACTTGAGGAGATTAATATCTATAACCGCTTTGATGCTATTGAGAAAGTGGTAAATGGTATGATTTCAGGGGTG
Organism: uncultured Succinivibrionaceae bacterium; assembly: GCA_944393045.1. GTDB lineage: Bacteria > Pseudomonadota > Gammaproteobacteria > Enterobacterales > Succinivibrionaceae > HGM20899. The sequence goes on from CALXYT010000031.1 coordinate 15,528, forward strand.
TTGTTGCTAGTTTGTCTTTACTCGATAGTAATGTTTTTCTTTATTAGAGAGTGGCGTTTTATTTTTTATGCACTCTTTACGCTTTCCTTAACCTCAAGTTTATGGCTAACCGGTAGCTATATGACGGTAATATCACATCTAATAGAAGACGTTGATATTATTAAGTTATTTATTATCGCCAATTTCACTATGCAGCTTGGGTTATTACTGTCTATTTCCGATTTAATATTTGCAAAATTTAATAAGCGTATTGCCTTAACAGTTGGGATTTTTGGGATAACGTTAATAGCCTCTGCTATTTCTTCATGGTTTATCCCGGTCTTCATTTCCTTACATCTTGTGATAGTAACTCTTACTATCATGTTACTATGGTCCTTTACGCTTTTATGGATTTCATTAAAGCAAAGTGACTTAGTACATTTTGGGTATGTTTGTTCATTAATATCCTTTTTAGTAGGTTGTACTATTCCGTTCTTATGTTTAGTAGGTATTTTATCAGGTGATATTTATACAAAAATTACCTTCTTTGTAGTTTCAGTTTCTGCTGGTATGGTAATTTCTATTGCCTTAGGTTATAGAACTTATCAGGAAAATGTTAATAGAGTTAAGCTTACGCAAGATGCTCGCATTAGAACTACACGTTATATTAAGATGTTAAACTTTGTAAGCGAAGGGGTATTTATTATTTCCATGGAGGGGGAAATCAAATATTTAAATCCTGCCCTTTGTTCCCTTTTAGCTTATAAAAACCTGCGTGATGTAAATGATGCACGTATTTATTCTTTTCAGTCTCTATGTGAAAATCCTCGAGATTTTGAGGCACTGGTTTCTAATCTTTTAAGTGAAATTGAGCAAGCAAATCATACCCAAAAACCTAAAGAGAATATCACTGCCAGTATGCAATTATCTTTAAAGCGCTCAACAGGTCAGTCAGTCTTAGTAGCAGTAAGTGTGCGCTTAAGTGAGGATAGTGGCGGAATAGCAATTATTGAAGGTGAGGCTATCGATTTAAGTGGTAAAGAGAACTATCAGAACCAATTAGATTTTGTGGCAAATCACGATGAGGTAACAGGTGCTTATAATCGTCGTTATATGCATACCTCATTAACTAATTTATTTATCCAAAAAGAAGAAAATGGTACCGCAATAGGTTGTGATTTTCTGTGCTTTATCCATATTGAGAACTTTAAGTTTATTAATGAGGTCACAGTTCATTGTGCAGGTGATGAGCTTTTAAAATTAGTAGTTTCTTATTTATCAAGGAATATTAAAGATACTTATGAAATCGTGCGTCTCAATAGCGATGAATTTGCGATTATCATGCGTGATACTTATATTGATGAGGCGCTAAGATATGTTGAAAAATGGCGTTCAGGCTTGCCATTACTGCGCTTTAACTGGAAAGATAATGTCTATACCATTACGGTAAATCTTGGAGTGGTTGATATTTACGAGGCGCATAATAGTGTTTCTAACCTCTTATCCTATGCCGATATTGCCTGTAATATTGCAAGGGAACTTGGGCCTAATACCATTCATATTTATAACAAAGCCAATTCAAAATTTGAGCAGTATAAAGATGAGCTAAGTAAAACTACTGATATCTTAACAGGCATCAGACATAATGGTTTATATGCCGTACGCCAGAAAATTGAGTATATCGGGATAAATACTGCCTCTTTAGGTTTTTATGAAATTTCAGCACGTATTAAGACTGATTTTAATAAAGTATTAAATCCATTAGCAACGGTTGGTGATAAAGATATCTTTAATCTTATGCCGGTTATTGAGGAATGGTTAATAACCAGTGTGGTAAATTCCTACTTTAAAGAAGAGCAGATCTATAAAGGTAAATTAGCAAAGATATTTATTAATTTAAGCTATGCAAGTATTTGCGATAGTTTATTACAAAATAAACTCTTTACTCTCTTAAGTAGCACAGGTAAAGCTACTAATAAATTATGCTTTTTATTAAATGAAAGACAGATTTCCGAGCACTTTGGCGTTGTTGAGGAGTTTATGGCTCGCTTTAGCCAAATTGGGGTGTTATTTGCATTAGATAATTACGGAACAGGTAGTCGTTCATATAAATTATTAGCTGAGTTACCTTTTACCTATATTCGTATTGGCAATGACTTTATAAAAGATATCGCCACAAATAGTGCAAATCAAGTAATTGTGCGCTCTATTACCGAGCTTGCTAAAGGTTTACACAAAGAAACTATCGTTGGTAATGTTGCTAGTGATTTTCAGATACAAACTTTGCAAGAGCTTGGTGTTGATATGGGCGAGGGGGATTACTTTGGTGAAGAGCAAATTGTTGAGCTTTCAAATAGCGCAAAAACTGCTGGCATAAATGATAGTTATATTTATCAGTAGAGCGTTCTTGGAGTAAGTTACCCAAAAAAATATAAAAAAACACAAAGTAAAAAAGCAAAATAAGAAACAATCAAAAAACGCTAAAAACTTAAACTTAAATTTAAGTGCCGTAAAATAATACAAGACTTGTATCACAAGATAACAACTGCTATTATTTATAAGTTTTATTTGCTAGTAGCTTAAAAATAAAGCAGTAGATAGGCGCAAGTATAAGATAACAGGCTTAGTTAGAAAGCTTCTATTAAAAGTAATAAAACTTTGAAGCTTTTAAGAAAATAAAAAGTACTAGATTAAGATTTTATAAAAGCAACCTATAAAGAGGTTTTGGTATTTAAGAATTTGTTGAGGTAGTATGCAAAATTTAGAAGAGCAGGTTACCAAGGTTCTAGCACAAATCAATAGTGTTACTAATGAACAGGATCTGGAACCTATTCGTATAGAATATTTAGGTAAAAAAGGTTATTTTACCGAATTGATGAAAGGTTTGAGCACTTTAACTCCTGAGGAAAGACCTGTTAAAGGTGCTTTAATTAATAAGGCTAAAGGTCAAGTACTTAATGCATTAAATGCACGTAAAGAGTTACTTGCAACTGAGGCATTAAATGCTAAGCTTAAAGCTGAGTCGTTAGATATTACCCTTGCCGGTAATCGTTCTTCATCAGGTACTTTACATCCTGTAACTCGTACTATCGAACGAATTAGAGAAATCTTTGGGGCGTTAGGTTTTAAGGTGGAAACAGGTCCTGAAATTGAAGATTGTTTTCATAACTTTGATGCGCTTTGCATTGAACCTGATCACCCGGCTCGTTCTGAAAAAGATACCTTCTATTTTAATGATAATCTTTTATTACGTACCCAAACAAGTGGTGTGCAAATTCATGTAATGGAAGAACAAAAGCCACCTATTAGAATCATTGTTCCAGGTAGAGTATATCGTCCGGATTACGATATGACCCATACTCCAATGTTCCATCAAATCGAAGGATTATTAGTTGATGAACATAGTACCTTTGCGGAATTAAAAGGCATACTTCACAGCTTTTTAATTAACTTCTTTGAAGAAGAATTACAGGTACGTTTTAGACCATCATATTTTCCATTTACAGAACCTTCTGCTGAGGTTGATGTAATGGGTAAGAACGGTAAATGGTTAGAGGTGTTAGGTTGTGGTATGGTAAATCCTAAAGTCCTTGAAAACGTTGGTATCGATTCTACTAAGTATCATGGTTTTGCGTTTGGTCTTGGTGTTGAGCGTTTAACAATGCTCCGCTATGGTGTAACAGACCTAAGAGCTTTCTTTGAAAATGATTTACGTTTCTTAAAGCAGTTTGGTAAGTAGGAGTAAATAATGAGATTCAATAAATTATGGTTAGATACTCTAGTACCAAATAACTTAAGTGCTCAGGAAGTTTCAGATATCATAACCATGGCAGGTTTGGAAGTTGATTCAATCAACGAGGTTGCTGGTAAATTTTCTAATGTGGTAGTAGGTGAAGTACTTACTTGTGCAGATCATCCTGATTCTGATCACTTACATGTAACTACTGTTAAAGTAGGTGCTGATGAGGTGTTAGATATCGTTTGTGGTGCTTCAAATTGCCGTCAGGGTTTAAAGGTTGCATGCGCAAAAATTGGTGCTACCTTACCTGGTGATTTTAAGATTAAGCCTTGTAAATTACGTGGCGTACCTTCAAATGGTATGTTATGTTCATATAAAGAATTAGGTCTTTGTGAGGAAAGCTCAGGTATTATTGAATTACCGGCTGATGCACCGGTAGGCACTGATTTACACGATTATTTAGCACTCAATGATAATGCTATTGAAGTTGATTTAACTGCTAATCGTGCTGATTGCTTAAGTATGCGTGGTATAGCTCGTGAATTTGGGGTGCTTACTAAGAGTGAAGTACATTATCCTGAAATTTTAGAGGTAAAGCCAACTATTACTGAGATTTTTACCGTTGAGGTAGAAGATAAAGATGCATGTCCTCGTTATATTTCACGAGTATTGAAGAACCTTGACTTATCAAAGCAAAGTCCAATTTGGATGCAGGAAAGATTACGTCGCTGCGGTATTAGAAGTATTGATGCAGTTGTTGATGTAACTAATTATGTAATGCTTGAACTTGGTCAGCCGATGCATGCCTTTGATCTAGATGCAATACATGAGAAGATTGTAGTAAGAAAGGCCAAAGCTGATGAAGAGCTGGTATTATTAAATGGTAATACTGCCAAACTTAAAGATGATACTTTAGTTATTGCCGATGCCCAGGGGCCTGTTGCCTTAGCTGGTATTTTTGGTGGAGCAGATAGTGGTGTTAAAGAAGGCACTACCAATGTGCTTTTAGAATCAGCTTATTTTGCGCCTTCTCATATTAAAAATCGTGCTCGCCATTATAATCTTGCAACTGATGCATCTCATAGATTTGAAAGAGGTGTTGATTACCAGATTCAGCGCATGGCTATGGAAAGAGCAACAGCTTACTTATTAGAAATCTGTGGTGGTGAGTGTGGCCCAATAAATGAGGTAGTAGCGGAAAACTCTTTACCAGAAGCTAAAGAAGTAACTTTACCTGTATCTTTAATAAAAGAAGTATTAGGTATTGAACTTGACAAGAATGTTATTGAGGATATTTTAGAGGGGCTGGGCTTAAATCCACAATTTACTGCTGATAAGCTTACTGTAACTAGCCCTTCATGGCGTTATGATATCGCCATTGGTGTTGATATCACCGAAGAAATTGCTCGTATTTATGGTTACGATAATATCCCAAATGTTGATCCAATTGCTCCATTAAGAATGGTTAAGTTTAAAGAAGCAGATGTTTCTTTATACTCTTTAAAGACTCTTTTAGCAGATTTAGGATACCATGAAGTGGTAACTTATAGCTTTGTTGATAAGAAGAGTTTAGAGATTATTGAACCAGCTATTAACTCTATTTCTTTACCTTCACCAATTTCTGCTGATATGTCTAATATGCGTACCACTCTTTGGGTAGGGCTTATTAACACAGTTATTTATAACCAAAACCGTCAAATGAACCGAATGAAGTTATTTGAATCTGGCCTAGTATTTATTCCGGATGAGAAGGCTCCAAATGGTATATTACAAGAAGAGCGTATTGCTGGTGTTATAACCGGAAGCTTACGTAGCGAACACTGGTCTGGTAAATCTCGCAACTTTGATTTTTATGATATCAAGGGTGATGTTGAGGAATTAATTGCCAAGACATCTGACGAAAGTGGTTTTTCTTTTGAAAGATGTGCAATAAATGCTTTACATCCTGGTGTAAGTGCAGTTATCTTACACAATCAAGAAAAAGTGGGGTATATTGGTCAGATTCATCCACAAGTCCAGAAGAAACTTGGCTTGAAACAACCAGTATTTTTATTTGAAATGAAGCTTAGCTCATTATCAACTCGTAAGTTACCTGTATATACAGAGATTTCTAAGTTCCCATCGATTAAGCGTGACCTTGCTATTGTTTTAGATAGCGATATTGCAGTGGCTGATATACTTAAAGCTGTACGTAATTTAGGTGGCGATTTAGTTATTGATGCAACTATTTTTGATATATATCAGGGTGAGGGTTTACCAGAAGGGAAGAAGAGTATTGCTTTTAGCATTACTTTACAAACTGCCGATAGAACCCTTGAAGATAATGATGTAATAGCTGTAGTTGAGAAAATTTGCGCAGGTCTAAATAAGGACTTTGGGGCAACTTTAAGAGAGTAAATTCTTACCATATGGCGTGGTATGAAGTAGAAAGCTTTATTAAGTGTTTGCTAGCTTTATAAAGATGGGAAATGACTAAATCTGTTACCCAGAACATAATGTTTGAGAAATTACTGCAAACCGATAGTGACTTAATTCCAGAACAGGTAAAATCTTTTATTGAAGATTTTTTGATGGAGTATCGCTTGTAGCAGCGCAGGAAAAGGAATTATCACTATCTGGTTTTGGTAGTTTTTTAGTTAAAGAAAAATCAAGTAAACCTGGCAGAAACCAAAGAACTGGTGAGGAATACGAGATTGATAGACGTAATGTGATTAGTTTTAAGATAGGTACATCTTTTAAAGATAAATTAGTAGCACAAAGCTAAATAAAGCGCAAAAAAACTACATTTTTTTAAATATAAAAAGCCCCATAATGGAGCTTTCCTTGTAGCGAACCCCAAAATTTGGACCAAATCCAAAAAGGGGGTTCGTTTTTTATGTCCAAATTAAATAACCAGCAAAGAATTGAAATATACAATAAGAAAAAAGCAGGTTATTCCGTAAAAAGTTTAACTTTAGAATATGGAATAAATAAATCACGTATAAATTATCTTGTTAGATTGTTAGATAGACATGGGTTAGGAGTTCTAAGACAAGTTCACAATAGAACATATTCTGCAGAACTTAAACAGGAAATAATCAATCAAGTTTTATTGGAAAAAAAAATCTATATCATCTACCGCCATAGAATATGGATTGCCTAATGAAGGATTATTATTTCAATGGCTAAAGTCATATAAAGATAATAATTATGTTATAGTAGAATTACCTAAAGGGAGAAAATCTACTATGATTAAAAAAGACGATCAAGATGCTAAAGATTATACAAAAATGTCTGATTCTGAAAAAATTAAATATTTGGAAAAAAGAAATGAATATCTTGAAGCTGAGAACGATTACCTAAAAAAATTAGAAGCTGTAGTTCAAAAAAGAATAAGTCAACAACAGAAGAAAAATCAAAAGTAATTTTTGAATTACAGCAAAAACACAAACTTTGTAATCTTTTAAAAATTTCAGGTTTATCAAAATATAGTTACTTTTATTCTATAAATAAGGCTGATAAAGACTTAAAGAATAGTAAAGTAATAGCCAAAATAAAACAGATTTTTACAGAACATAAATCTCGTTATGGCTATCGTAGAATTACCTTAGAGTTAAATAATCAATAGGTTTTTATAAATCATAAAAAAGTTAAAAGAATTATGACTAGCTTAAGTTTATATGGTAAAACATCAAAGACATATAAACGTTATAACTCATATCAAGGAGATATGAATGGTACAGTAAAAAACCTGCTTTTAGAGAAGGTAACAGATACAGAAAAATGTAAAACTTATTATCAAAGAAATTTTACAACAACAGCTTGTAATTAAATATGGACCACTGATGTTTCAGAGTTTCATATAGCTGCAGGTAAGTTATATTTATCTCCTGTAATGGATATGCATAACCGTGAAATAGTATCATTTAACATATCAGAAAGTCCTAACTTTCATCAAACGTTAGACATGCTCAACCAAGCATTTAAGCAGTATAGTAATCTTGAAAATTTAATATTTCATTCAGATCAGGGATGGTAATATCAAATGCAACAATACCATTCTAAATTAAAAGCAAAAGGCATAAAACAATCGATGTCTAGGAAAGGAAATTGTTTAGATAATTCACCAATGGAAAATTTCTTTGGCAAAATGAAGAATGAAATGTTTTATGGCCATGAAAAAGAATTTAAATCTTTAGAAGAATTACAAGTCGCCATGATAGAATATATTCATTATTATAATAATGAAAGAATTACAACAAAATTAAAAGGATTAACTCCTGTAGCTTACAGAAATCAATCCTTTAACTGTTGTTTTATGTAGTTAAAATTTAGTCCAAAAAATTTGGTTCGCTACACCTAAGGGTCTTTATTTTTTTACTGTCATTTTCACCAAAATATCAGTTTAATCCTTTAAAAATCATAAGTTTTTCTTATTATTAAAAAATTAAAATTATAGATAATCATTTATCTTTAAACTAAAAGCTACAAGATAGTGAAATATTAAAAATATTTGACTTTATTTAAGCAGGTAATTAAACCACGGTATTTAATGTAAATATCTTCAAATTCTTTGCAGAAAATCAGCAATAGGAAACACAATGTAGCAACAATGTAATTCAACATGACAAACTGGCAAATGTTTTGTAAATATAAGGATAAATTACTGAAATTTAGTAAACTTCCGATAATTTTGTTCTACATTTTATTTATAACCGCCTGTGGGGCAGTTTGAGTGAAACTGATTATTCATCAGCTGGAACAGATGTTTTTTCAACCGCAACTACCGTTAAAGCACAAATAATTGAAGATGCTTTAGGCAATGCTCAGGTTTATCTTTACTTAAATGAAAACGTAGCTTGTGATGATGGTGAACCAACCACTATTATATTAGATTCAACTGATGAGTATAATGTTTACACTTCACTTTCTATCATTGTAGATACAATGTGGTCAATACTTAGTGGTGCTGGTGAAATAAATAAGGAAGATTATGATACAGGACTTGATTGCCTCTTATTATAATTCAGATAAAGAGTATATTTACCAAACCCAGCCGTAAAGCCCCAAGCTTTAGCTATGGGGATATAAGGCATTCTCAAAAAATTTAAAATCTATTGTATTATTTAAACAATTATTGTATAAT
>CALXYT010000032.1 GCA_944393045.1 uncultured Succinivibrionaceae bacterium
TTTGTAAGACCTACAAAAGTAGGCTAGATTTGTTGATACTAGAAACCCCCGCATTTATGCGTGGGGAGTATGTCATGGTAAGGATATATTTTTAAAAATAACGTAAAAGCTTAGTGTTATAGGGATAAAGCTTAAGCATGACTCAATCAAATATCACTTTTAAGACTATCAGTAGTTTATTGAATGATGTTCTTTTAAAAGATAAAATTCGTTTAACTAAAAAAGCACGTAATCTTTTTAATGTAGGCACTAAAGTAAAAAATCCTTCCTTCCAAAAAGTCTCTGAGGAAGATGCTATTAGACTTTATGATGAATGTATTAAAGCTCAAACATTTTATCAGACTCGCCTTACACATATTCCGGTAGTAAGTTATCCTGAAAGTTTACCAGTAAGTAAAAAACATGAGGAACTTGCCAAGGCTATTCGCGAAAACCAGGTGCTGATAGTTGCTGGTGATACAGGTTCAGGTAAAACTACTCAGCTCCCAAAAATCTGTCTTGAGGCAGGTTTAGGTAAAAAGGGCATGATTGGTCATACTCAAACAAGACGTTTAGCAACAAGAACAGTAGCCTCTCGCATTGCCGATGAGCTAAAGGTTGAACTTGGCAAAGAGGTAGGTTATAAGGTAAGATTTTCAGATAAAACCGATCCTAATACCATAATTAAGCTTATGACTGACGGGGTGCTTTTAACTGAGCTTGAGCATGACCGATATTTAAATGATTATGAAGTTCTAATTATCGATGAGGCGCATGAAAGAAGTTTAAATATCGACTTTATCTTAGGGATTTTATATTCACTCCTAAAGGTGCGCAAAGATCTGAAGGTAATAATCACCAGTGCTACTATTGATTTGGAGCGTTTTAGTAAACATTTTAATAATGCTCCAATAAAGATTGTAGAGGGGAGAACTTATCCTGTTGAGGTAAGATATCGTCCGATTGGAGAGGAAGAGTTATACGAAAAAGAAGATGATAAGGATATTGACCTTGATGAAGGTGATGTTCTTAAGGCAGTGCTAAATGCCATAGATGAGTTACTGCTTGAGCCATTAGGTGATATTTTAATATTTTTAAATGGTGAGCGTGATATTATTGAAACGGCGGATTTTTTAAAAAAAGCCAATATTCATAATACCGAAATTCTTCCACTATACGCTCGTCTTTCAAATCAGGAACAAAATAAAGTTTTTGCGCCGCATAATGGCAGACGTATCGTGCTTGCCACAAATGTAGCGGAAACTTCTATTACTGTTCCCGGCATAAAATACGTGATAGATTTAGGTACAGCACGTATTTCTCGTTATAGCCCAAGAACCAAAGTGCAGCGCCTGCCGATTGAGCCAATATCACAGGCCAGTGCCAATCAGCGTAAAGGGCGCTGCGGCCGTGTGGCTAATGGTATTTGTATCAGACTTTATAGTGAGCTTGATTTTAATTCTCGTCCAGAATTTACCGATCCTGAAATCTTTAGAACAAATTTAGCATCAGTAATCCTGCGCATGCTTAATTTACGCTTAGGGGCAATTGAGAACTTTCCTTTTATTGAAAAGCCCGAACAAAAGCAAATCAATGACGGTATTAGATTACTTGAAGAATTAGGAGCCATAGTTAAAAAAGGAGAGGAGTATCGCTTAACTAAGATTGGATCTTTAATGGCGAAGATTCCATGCGATGTGCGTTTAAGTAGAATGCTTATTGAGGCAAATTATGAACACTCCTTAAAAGAGATTCTAATAATTGTTTCAGCCCTCAGTGCGCAAGATGTAAGACTTACTCCGTTAGCACACCGCAAAGAAGCATCAATACTACATGAGCGTTTTAATGATGAGCGAAGTGACTTTTTAGGGATAATAAATCTTTATAATTACTTAGTAGAGCTTCGGGCCAATAATTCTGTATCGCAAATGAGAAAGCAAATGAGTAAGGAATACCTTTCTTACTTAAAGCTTCGGGAATGGCTGGATTTATATAATCAGTTATCCGAGGCGGTTGCGGAATTATCATTTAAGGTTAATGAACTTGATGCTACATATGAACAAATTCATCGCCCAATTTTATGTGCCTTACTAGGATACTTAGGGGTAAAGAAGCAAGATAGCTATGAATATCAGGGATCAAGAGGTAACAGCTTTTATATCTTCCCAGGGTCTGGTCTTGCTAAAAAACCTCCAAAGTGGATTATGGCATCTGAAATTACGCAGACAACTAAGCTTTATGCCCGCAATGTTGCCCAAATTAACCCTGAATGGACAGAAAAGTACGCCAAAAACTTAATTCGATATAATTACAGCGATGAGCATTGGAGTAAAAACCAGGGTGCAGTAATTGCCCTTGAAAAGGGGATACTTTATGGTCTATGCGTTATCAATGGCAGAAAAGTCAATTACAGTAAAATAAACCCGGCATTATGCCGAGAACTCTTTATTAAAGAAGGTCTTGTTAATGGGGAGCTTAAGACTAATGCTAAATTCTTTAAGCATAACCTTGACCTAATTGACTCGGTGAAGGATTTAGAGGATAAATCAAGAAGACGAGATTTATTAGTAAATGATGATATCTTAACCTCTTTTTATGATGACCGAATTCCACAAGATATCGTAGATCAGCGTACCTTTGAGAATTGGTGGCGTGAATATGAAAAAAAGGATCCGGCATATTTAAATTACGATTTAGAGATGATCTCTAATGATACTTCTCATGTAACAGGTGAGAAGTATCCAAACTTTATTCAAATGGGAAGATTTAAGCTTAATCTAACTTATAATTTTGATCCAACGGCGGTAAATGATGGTGTAAGTGTGCATATTCCGGTTAGTATCTTAAATCAGCTTGATAGTGATTTATTCTTATGGTTAATACCGGGGCTTAGACTTGAGTTATTTACAAGTTTAATAAGAGTATTACCAAAGAATTTACGTAAGAACTTTGTACCAGCCCCAAATTATGCCCAAATCTTATATGAAAGTTTATCGCCAGGTGACGGTTATTTCTATGATGCCTTATGCGCTAAGATGACTAAACTTGCTGGAGTAATAATAAAACCTGAGGACTTTGATTTAAGTGCTCTGCCAAAGCATTTATCTTTTTACTTTGTAGTAAAAGACATTAAGAATAAGGTCTTAATGGAAGGAAGAAACTTAGATTTGATTCGTCATCAGTTAAAAGATGCGGTTAAAAGCTCTCTTGAGGAGGTAGTGCGTGAGATGCCAAAACAGGAGGGGATTAAGAGCTTTGATTTTGAGAAAATCCCAAAAACTCAGTCAAGAGTATTAAAGGGGATGGAAATAGTAGCTTATCCTGCCTTAAAAGATGCAGGTGACAGTGTAAGTTTAGAGCTTTTTGAGTCGCCTGAAGAGGCAGAACGCCAAATGTGGGCAGGACAAAAGCGTCTTATTATGCTGTCAATACCAAGTCCTATAAGCTATTTGGAAAAAGAATTACCTAATAAAGCTAAACTTGCCATGTATTTTAACTTTATTGGTAATGTTAAGACCTTAATCGAGGATTTGGAATCGCTTGCTCTTGATGAGATTATGCAAGATTGCGGTGGACCATCCTGGGAGAAAGAAGGTTTTGAGAAAATAGTAGAGCTTGCCAGAGGTGAGATTTACGAGAAAGTACTGGAGATTTCAAAAAAGTGTGAGCGCATCTTATCAAAAGCTAATGAGGTACGTAAGAAATTAAAGGGTAAATTAGATTTTGCAACAGCTTATGCTTATAGCGATATTGCTGGAGAGCTTAATTCCTTAATTTATAAAGGTTTTGCGACCCAAACAGGAAGTACTTATTTTAATCACCTGGAACGCTACCTTGATGCCATGCTTAAGCGTATGGAGAAAGTGGTGCAAGATCCTAATAGAGATTTAATGCTCCTGAATAAAGTTAAGTCTTGTGAAGAAAACTACCAATCACTCTTAGGTGTTTTTGCTGGAAAGATTGTCCCAAAAGAAGTGCGTGAGGTTAAATTTATGCTCGAAGAGTTAAGAGTTTCGTATTTTGCGCAAAGCTTAAAGACTTTATATCCGGTATCGGATAAGCGAGTTAATAATGAAATCGAACGTTTAAGAGCGCTTTATCGTAAGTAAAGTACGTGACAAGGGGTAAAATAGGGAAAGAAATGAAAAGTAGAGCCTTAGATTAAGCTAAAACTAAAGTTTAAGCTAAGGCTAAAACACAATCACAAACTAAAACATAATAAAGAAATAACAATTATTACAATTACAAAAAAATAACAGTTACAAAAATACACTACACAAGGGATAAACTTCACATGAATAAATTTTTGGCACAATCTTTTATGCCTAAAAAAGCAGTAACTATCATAGTTTTACTTTTATCTTGCGCCCTTTTATCATCCTGTGCTCTTTTTAAGGAGGAGCGAGAAGAGCAGGAGGATATAAGAGTACTACATGTAATCGAAAAACTTACAATAATGTGTGCTAATGGTGATGGCAGTACCTGTAATGATGTAGGTGTTTATCATAATAGAAAGCTTCATTATAAAAAAGCCCGGGAGTTTTTTACTGAAGCATGTGATAAAAGAAATGGTGATGGGTGCAGTAATTTAGGGTTTTACTATGTTAATGGCATAAGTTTAACTAAAGATATTGCCTTAGGACTTGATTATTACCAAAAAGCTTGTGAGTTTAATTATGGCAAGGGCTGTTATAACGCAGCTTTAATGTACTATAAGGGAGTTAGAGGTAGTGATAGCTCTTTAGGTAAAACTAAAACAGCTTCATACAAGGATGTTAAAGATTCCAAGGAAGCTGGAGAGTCAAAAAATTCAAATGAACCTCCTCAAAACAACGCTCAAAATCAAGGTACAGTGCAAGGTAGGGCAGACTTAAAAGATGCCAAGAAAAGCGCAAGTGCCAAAGAAATTGCAAAGGGTAACAGTAAAAATGGTAAAGCTGAAAAGGGCGGTAATAAGTCATTAGCCTTTAAATACTATGAAAGAGGCTGTAACCTTAATGATGCTCCTTCATGCTTAAACCTTGGCTCCATGTATTTTAATGGTGAAACAGTTAAGAAAAACACACGAAAAGCACAAGGACTATACAACAAGGCCTGTAACTTAAAATTCCCAATAGGGTGTCGTAATGAAGGGCTTGGTTATCGTAAAGGCTTTTGGGGTAGAGTAAATTTACTAAAGGCTCGTAACTCTTATAATAAGGGTTGTCTACTTAGAGATACTGTATCCTGTAAAAATGAAGGGTTAATCTATTTAAAGTTTAAAAACCTCCCAAAAGCTTACAGTTCCTTAAAAAAAGCTTGTGAGTTAGGTGATAAAGGAAGCTGTAAAGGAAAACAAAAAGTAGAACTTACCCTTTATAAGGACTACTTTAAAAAATGCCAAAAAAAGAATCGACTTGCCTGCCAAAACTTAAATGCTTTAACTGATGATTTAAGCGTAGAGGAATTAGCACTTCTTAAAAAAGTGACACAATCAACCGCTAAAGCTCCAAAGAAACAGGCATTAAAAAGAAAAGTGGCAAATAATAAGATAGCTGAAAAGAGTTCTAAAGCTAAGGTTGCTAAAATAAGCACCAAAAAGAGCTAAAAAGCTGCTTAAACCTTGCTTACTTTAGGAGCCATTTAGTAGCTCTTAATCGCTAATAATAACTGTGAGAGGTAGAGTGAAATAATCCTGTTTTAAAAACTTTTCATTATAGACATTACCACCTTTAAATGTGCATCTATCAGATGTTGCCATGTTGATTTCCTTATAGAATTTTTTTATATTTCTGTTATGACATGGCATTTCAACTTTAATTGAACTTTTTCTCTTAATCTGACAAAGCTTAGAACGTCTAAATTCTATTTCTGATTTAAGTTCATCATTCCCTTAAAGATATCTTCATAGATATAAGTAAGACATTTCATGTAAGTATTTTTTTGTTTTTATCTTAAAGAACATTTGACATTTTTTAGATTAGGACTCTTGTTTTCATATATGCATGAAGAGGCAAATTTTCTTTAAATTTTTTGTTGATATTAGTGTTTTGCATTGTAGAAACTTTGACTTAGATTTATCTATCAGTTCTCCTGAAGAGGATAATGCTAAATCAGAGTCTCTAGCTTTCATGCTACACAACGCAGCTTTAACCATAAGCGAAACCTAGAACTTCAGGCTCAACAGGCTAGTGCGCAAGCAGATAAAAGTGCTAGAGAACGCTATATGGATTTAGGTATGCTAGAAGAAAAATACCGTCTTGAGAAAGAGTTACAACGTGTTAAAAATGAAGGCAAATCCAAATAGTTAGGAGATGATATGAATATTAGTGAAGAGCAGTATATTAAAGAAAAATTAGCATGTAGAGATGCTGTATTACGACTCAGAGAAAACCCTGATTTCCAGAAAATCGTATTAGAGGGGTATATCACTGAAGTACCTAAAGGCATCATTACAGCTTTAGCTTATACTCCGAAAGCAGACACTAAGTCTGCATTACTAGAAAAACTCACCTCAATCTCTCACTTTAAACAGTTTTTATAGGGTATTGTAGATGAGGCTAACAGATTAGAAGAAGCACAAGAGGATAATATCTAATGAACACTTCAGATATTCTTACCGATGAAGAACTTAATAACGTCTCTTATGAAGATGGCGTTAAAGCTATTAACGAATACTTTGCTGGTTTTGATAACTCAGCACCCCCTCAAAAAGATGAGGATACTCAACAGAATTCAGGTTCAGAACAGACTCAGAGTGTAGAGTCCGCATCTGCTGAACCTCAGCAAGAGCAGTATGGGAATCAAGATTACTCTAAACTCTTCCAACCATTTAAAGCTGGTGGGAAAGAGGTACAAATTAGAAATCTTGATGAAGCCATCTCGCTTATGCAGAAAGGGGTAGACTATACCCAGAAACAGCAAGCTCTTAAGCCAAGACTTAATGAATTGAGAGCCTTAGAACAGCAAGGCATGTTAGGGGAAAACCTTAACTATGCTATTGACCTGTATAATGGTAAGGCCGAAGCTATAGCTAAACTTCTCAAAGATAGACAGGTAGATATTAACTCTATCCTTCCTAAAAATGAGTTCGGAGAACCTATAGCTGAAGACAGACCATATATTCCTACGGAATATAGACTCTCAGAAGAGCAGTTAAAGTTTCAAGATGTAATTGACGAACTTAGAAGTACAAATTCTTTTGACAAGGTAGATTCGGCAGTCCAAGGTTGGGATATGTCAAGTAAGCAAGAGTTTGTTAAAGACCCTCAAAAACTTATAGCTTTAAGTAAGCACATTGAGAGTGGTTTTTACGACGCTGTGACGAAAGAACTAGACCATGCCAGACTAGTAGGAAATCCTTTAATCCAGGGAAAAAATGACTTTGAAGCGTATACACTGATTGGTGAAGCTATGGTTCGTAATGCTGTAGCATCGTACCAACAACCAGTTCCTCAGCAACAACAGCCAGTTGTTCAACCTCAGTACCAACCACAATATCAGCCTACCCAGCGAATTCAAGAGCGAAAAGCTAGTGTAGCTCCTGTTAGGTCTGCTCCTCAGAGTAGAGGTTGGGAAAACTTTGACCCTTTGGCTATGAGTGATGAGGAGTTTTCAAAGATTGATATAAACAATTGTTTAAAGGAGTTTAGTTATGGCAAGTTTTGAGTATGATGCCTCAAAAGGCATGCAATATGGTACTGGTGGTCGTACCAGTATGTTTGATGACCAAGGTAATTTAAAAGATAACCTAGGTCAAATCCCCCTTTCAGAACAAAAGGGTAGTTTAAAGCCTCAAGTCATTAATGACTTTTTTAAGCGTAAGGCTTTAATTGATGTAGTTAAAGAGCAGTATTTCCAGCCTTTAGCTACTGTAACTAACTTATCAGCAAACCCTGGTAAGTATATTAAACAGTATGTATGGCATCCACTATTAGATGACCGTAATAAGAATGACCAGGGTATTGATGCTACTTATGCTACTTATGAAAATGGTAACTTATACGGTTCATCTAAGGATATCTCTACCATTGTGGGTAAGTTACCTTCACGCTATGTAACTTATAGTAGATATAACCGATTAGGAGTCACTTCTACTTTAGCTGAAGGCACTGCTACTCCATTGAGTTTACCCGTGATGAATTAATGTTTAACTCAGAGCCAGAACTCTATTCTCACTTCATTCGTGAAGCTTTACGTGGTGCTAATGAAATTGTAGAAGATGCTCTTCAGATGGACTTAATCAATGGTGCTGGTGTGGTATATTACTGTGGTAGTGCTACTTCTGATGAGACTATGGATGCTACTTGTGAGCTTACTTACAAGGATTTAATCAAGCTCTCTAAGATGTTAGATGATAACCATGTACCTACTCACTACAAGATGTTTACTGGTTCTACAAATACTGATACTCGTACAGTAGATGGTGGTTGGTCTATTTATTGTGGTTCTGAAGTACGTGAAACTCTCATGTCTATGAAGGACTTACATGACAGACCAGCTTTCATTCCAGTAAAACAGTATGCGTCAGGTGCTACCACTGTTAAGGGTGAAGTAGGTCGTATCTACAAGTTCCGTATCATTGAAGTTCCTGAAATGATGCACTGGGAAGGTGCTGGTGCTACAGCTACTGAAGAGACAGCAGTAGAAAACAATGGCACTAATATTAATATTTACCCTATGTTAATCATCGGTAGTGAGTCTTTCACTACTATTGGCTTACGTACTGATGGTAGAACCCACAAGTTCGAAATCATGTCTAAGATGCCAGGACAGGCTACAGCTGACAAGAATGACCCATATGGTCGTACTGGTTGGTGGTCTATCCAGTGGTGGTATGGCACTATAATTACTCGTCCAGAACGCTTGTTCTTAATCAAGACAGTAGCTCGTATTTAACCTAATTACTTTAGGGGTTACATGCTAACCCCTATTTACCTTAATTGGAGATTTTTATGGCAGAATTAACAACTGAAGAATTACGCAAAAAAGCCAGTGAATTGGGTATTAAATTTACTAAGAATACTTCTGATGATACTTTAATCAGTAAAGTTGAAACTGCTGAGTACATACCAAGAAATTGCTAATGCCGGTTATATTAGAGATTTTACTCATCAAGCCAGAGAGTTAGTTAAGAGAATTATAAAAGGGAGTATGACTTTGGCAGACCAACTGTATAAATAGAGAGGAAATACAGCTCCTGCTGCATTAAAACAAGTAAATGTAGTATCTTCTCCTGCTTTAGACATTTTTTTGATAATGTAGAGTATGACTTGGAAAGCCCTGGCGTAAGTTATAATCCAAGTGCTACAGGTATGAGATACTCCCTTTTACCTGATATTAGAGAGTGAAAGATAATTTCTGTGATCAGATTTTAAGTCTAAGGTAAAAGATAGGATAACTCTGATAGGTTATCACTTCCTTAAATTTCTAATTGCGAGTTTGTTGTAGATAGACTATAGTTTATAGCTTTACTGTCTATTTTTTTACAGCCCTGTATTTATTGCCACCTCGTAAATTCTTAATAGTTAAGGGAAAAATCATATTTCTCCTTTCATTTCTTCTCTTTTTCAAAAAAAACATCAGAAAAAATTACATATTTGCTTAAATTTTACCCAAAAATTGGTAAAAAACTTGATAAAGGTAAAATTTTGTTAGCATTAGCTAACTATTAATGTTAGTATATGCTAACAAAAGATAAACCATAGTTAAGAGAAGATAGATATGCAAAACTCTCCAGTGAGTGCTACTAAAAATAACATATTTACCGAGTGTTTTAATAAAAAAACTCATGCTATTGATTGGACTATTTTATTAGAGAAGCTTAATAATGAGGAAGATTCTGATGAGGCTTTAGACTTAGCTCAAGACTCTTCTAAAGATTTAGTCAATGAGTCTTTAACTATTAACCATGAAAGCCAGGAATCAGGTAAGGTTGATAGCGATAAACAAATTGATACCATGTATCTTTTAGCTTTGGTTATAGATGAAACTTTACCACGCTCCAAAAAAGAACAGGAAATTATTGAGTTAATGCCTAAGCATGTTTTAGGGATGATTAAAGATGCTAAGGATAATAAAGAGGCGCTTAAGAACTTTGCTAATATCGCTCAAAAGATGCTCTCATCTTTTATTGGGGGTAGTGCTGGGACTTTGGTTAATGCTAAGGAAGAGAAGGAAGATGCTTCTTCTGCTGATACTCAGGAAAAAGCTTCTGCTCCTGCTTCTGTACCTACTGGGGAAAAAAATGAACTCCCCAATCCTTATAAGATAGCCTCAGAGAATAAGATCAGTAAACCAAATCCTCAGGATGCCTTTGCGACTATTAGTGATGATCCTATTGCTAATGCCTTTTCCCCAAAATCATCAGCCCATGCTTTTGGAAGTTTTAAGGTAATTAGCCCAAATGACACTAAAAAGCTTCTTAAGCTATTACCTGATACTCCTAGAATGGGTAACGGGTGCGTATATATCAATGTGCCATTTTGCCAGACAAGATGTTCATATTGCATGTTCTATATTACAGCGTATCGTAAAGAAGAGAGTAAAAGATATGCTGATGCCCTGATTAAAGAGCTTAATTTATGGCGTGACAGTAATTTATATACTAGTGCTCCTATTAGAGCTGTGTATTTTGGGGGAGGAACGCCTACCGCTTTAGAAGCAATTGATTTAGAACGTATCATTAAAGAGGTTAAAAGCGTTTTACCATTAACCAATGATTGCGAAATTACTATAGAAGGGCGTTTATCTTATTTTGAGGATGAGAAATTTGAGGCCTGTTTAGAAGGTGGCGCAAATCGCTTCTCCTTTGGAGTGCAGACTTTTGATACAGAAATCAGAAAACGTATAGGACGCCTTTCTGGAAAAGAGGAGCTGATAGCACGTTTAGAAAAACTTTCCTCCTATGAAAGAGCAGTAATAGTTATCGATTTAATCTACGGGCTACCTAATCAAACATTTAACAGCTATAAAGAAGATTTAGATATCGTAAGTAATCTTCCTATAGATGGTGTTGATTTATATCAGCTCATACTCCTTGGCGGCTCACCTTTAGCAAGAGCTTGTAAAGATAAAAATATCCAGGTACCTGATAGTACTATGCGCGCAAAACTTTATGAATTTGGGGCAAATTACCTAACTAAGGAGCATAACTTTAAAGCATTAAGCGTAAGTCACTTTAGTAAGTCTACCTTAGAACGCAATATTTATAACAGAATGGCTAAAGGAGCCTATGATACCCTGGCATTTGGTCCTGGCGCTGGTGGTAAAGTTAGTGGCGCCTCTTTTATGCAAGTGCGCAATTATAAAGAGTGGTTAAAATGTATTGATGAAAATAAAAAGCCTATTACTGATATTTTTATTCCGGCTCCATACTGGCGCTTATTTAAAGATTTAGGCGAAATGTTTGAGCTGGGGTTTGTGGATTGGGACAAACTTAAGGCTAAATACTCCATTGATGTAAAAGAGCTTAGTAAGGTTATTTTAGCTCAGTGGCAAGAGGCAGGACTTTTAACCAATAATGATCGTTACAGCACCTTAACCTTAGCAGGCAGATTTTGGGCGGTGACAATGATTACCTTATTAACTACCTACTTTGAAGGTTATCTTAAAAATATGTAATCGAAAATAGTAAAAACCCCAGTAAATAAAAGCAAGGCTTTTAGCAAAAGCTTTAGGGGGTTTTTTAGTTTAAAAAAATATTGTTAGCATATGCTAACCAAGGTTTTTAAGATATATAGCCGGGGGGTTTATTGAGGTCTGTTAGGTGGTTTTGCTTTGAGTAGGATAGTTTAGTGAGCGTGCTTTGTTGTGGTTGGCAGTAGATAACTGTCAGGTAAGGCATGTCACTTTAAAAAAGATTTTTTTTTTGGAAAATTGATAAAGGATTAGTAATGGTAAAAAATTATAAGCTTAAGACTTTAAGTCTTGTTACAACATGCATGATTTTAGGGGTAAGTGCCGGTGCAAGTGGTACTGCTATTGCTACTGAAATCAATGTAGGTGAGATTGAGGTTACGGCAACAAGAACACAAAAGCAGTTATTGGATGTAAATACTTCAGTTTCTGTTATTACTGAAGAGGAAATAAAAAAATCAGGTAAAAACACAGTTGCCGAAATCTTAAAAGATGTTCCGGGTGTTGAGGTTATCAATTCAGGTTCACAGGGCTTAGAGAGAGTATCTATTCGAGGAGAAAATCCTTTTAGAACACTAATCTTGGTAGATGGGCAAAGAATTAGTGAACACAAATCAATGTCAGGTGCTGCAATTTTAGTAAATGTTGCCGATATTGAGCGTATTGAGGTAATAAAAGGAGCCTCATCAGTATTATATGGTTCAGATTCTATTGGTGGTGTTATTAACATTATCACAAAAAAAGGTGGTAAGGATAAGGTAAATGTTGATGCCTCCATGAGTTACGATAGCGCTAATGATGGCTTTACAGAAAACCTTGCTCTATCTGGCAGAATAAATGACTTTTCATATCGTTTAAGTGGAAGCTATGTTGATGGCAATGACCTGCATACCCCAAAGGGCACTGTTAAGCCAACAGATTTTGGGCAAGAGGCGTATAACCTTTATTTGGCATACGATGTAACAGGTAATATTACCCTTGGTGCCAAGGGCGAGTATTTTGACGGGAAGATGAAATCAGCTGATATTTCCTCTGATGATTTTTACGTTGATATTCCTCACTGGAAAAGAAAGAAGGTATCAGCATTTATCGATGCCATAGATTTAAGTGAATATTTAAGTAAAGTAAACTTTAATGCCTACTTTCAGGAAAATGAAAAGTATATGAATAACCATGTAGGGGCTGCCGGCATGGATTCTATTGCCTTAAATACAATTAAGACTTATGGAACCAGTATTCAGACTGAGTGGCAGTTAGGTGATAGCAATTACTTAATTTGGGGAGCATCCTATGAGGATGAAACTCTTAATAGCCATAATGATTTAACACTAGCTCCAACAAGTATGGTCTTTATTAAATCAAATACTTATATTCATGGCACGCAAAATACCTTTGCCTCATTTTTATCATTAGAGAGCTTAATATACGATGACTATACATTAAATTTAGGTATGCGTTATACCTATGTGGAAAGCGAGGTTGATGATTATCAAGGCAGTGGTTATATACAAATGGGCGGTATGACCATGCCATATAATCCAGAGACTACCAGAGGCTCAAATCATGATGATAAGGTAGTATTCAATGCTGGTTTAATCTATACCCCAAACAGCTCTTCCTCAGTGCGTTTTAATTGGGGGCAGGGCTTTAGAGCACCAATCTTACAAGAAAGGTACATTATTTCCTCCATGGGCGGTTCTACAACTTATGGTAATAAAGACTTAAAACCTGAAACAAGTAATAATTTTGAGGTCGGGTATCGCTTCTCTAATAAAGAGGCATTTATTGATTTAGCAGCATTTTACAATATTGCCGATGATTATATCGATACTATGCTAAACCCTGATAATACCTACACTTATCAAAATATTTCAGATGTAAAAACTTTTGGGGTTGAGCTTGATGCCTTCTATGCCTTTTATTTTAATAATGATGCAAGTAACTTAAAGCTTTACACAAAATCTACCTTTATGCGCCGAGAGTTTAATGATCCTACTGGTGTAGGCAGTACTTTTAATACCAATATTCCAGCATTAAAGACTCGTTATGGTATTAAGTATCATCAAGATTTTAGTAATCTTTCATTTGATGCCGATATTTATGGACGCAGTTATTCAGAGCGTAAGCAGGATTATGTAGGAACTGATTCCGTATTAACTAATACTTATGGTGGTTTTACCACAGCGCATCTTGATATGGGGCTTAGTTTTGGGGAAAAGCGCAATTACTTTGTTAATGCCTCAGTAAATAATATCTTTGATAAATACTATTTTATCGATAATTCTTTACCTGAGCCTGGGGTTAGCGTAGTACTTACTCTTGGGGCATCATTCTAATAGGTGGAGAGAATCTTGAGTTCACAATTATCTTGGTTAAAGGAGGTGGGGCAAGGCCCCATTGCCTTAAAACAAAAAAGGTACTTTAATCCTTATGAGCTGGTAACTCTTGGGGTATTTGCAGCAACTTCTAAACTTGTCACCTTAGTAATTGCGCTGGCAGGTGGAGGTCCTAATCCCATAAGTCTGATTTTAAAAAACTTGGTTTTTACCACGCTATTAATAGTTATGCTTTATAAGCTCCGTAAATTCGGGACTTTAACGCTTTATATGCTAGTAGCAAATTTAGTGAGCTTTTTACTCCTTGGTGGTGGGTTTACCAGCATAATTGTATCGGTACTAAGTGCTGTTTTTACGGAAATAATGGTAAGTATGTGTGGAGGAGTCAAGAGAAGTTATGCTCCTTTCTTGGCAGTCTTTATATTTGATATTCTTTCACGCCTGGCATCATTAGGAGCCTCTTATGTATTTTTGCGAGAAACGCCAGCAATGATGGTTATGGTTGTAGTAATTATGGCTGTTGGTTATATCGGGGCGTTTTTAGGTATATTTACAGGTATTTGGGCGTCAAAGGAATTAACTAAAGCCTCGATTATAAAAACTTCAGTATGGTAAAAGTAAGATGAAAGCAACTACTAAAAACTTAAAAGTATCTCCGTTACATCTTATAGATATTAAAGTTAAAGTGCTAATGACTATTAGCGTAATTATTGGTGCTTTATTGCTATCAGATGCTCTCCTACTTGGGGTGCTATTTTTAATAACGCTAATTTATGCCCTTTATATGCCTCGAAAAAAAATATTGCTTATAAGCTATATTTTTATGACTTTAGTTATGGGCTTATCGTTATGTTTTGTTTATGGTGCAGGGTACTTTTATCCAAAGGCAAGAGAGTATATTGAGCTTGGTAATTTATTAGCACCATTTTTACGTAGCGGAGCTGCTATGAATATGGTTTTAGCGATGACTTTTACCATAAAAATACAGGATATGCTAAAGACCTTAAAAGGCTTTAAGCTTCCTTACGTAATTTATTTGCCAGCTGCAGTAATGATTCGCTTTATTCCCTCATTTACCGATGATATTAGACAAATTATTGAGACTATGAAAATTCGTGGGTTTGAATTTAGCATTAAAAGTGTTTTTACCAATCCCTCTTTAATGATAAGAAGCTGCTTTTTACCATTGGTTTATATGTCTTTGCGTACAGCTGATGATTTAGGGATTAGTGCTGAACTTAAAGGTGTGGGTATTGGCAGCAGCACAAAATTTAAAGGGCAGAAATTAACCAGAAATGATTATCTGCTATTATCTTTTACACTCTTTTTACTAATTTCCTTGATAGTAATTCAATTCCTTTTCGGTGGTAAATTTTTAGCGGGAGTTCACTAATGAGACCAGTACTTGAAATTAAGGATTTATCATTTAGTTATGAAGGTGAGGAAGATTTAACTTTAAGTGAGATAAACATAAAGGTAAATAAAGGTGAAATAGTACTTTTAGCAGGGGAAAGCGGTAGTGGTAAGTCTACTTTAGTGCGTCTTATAAACGGTCTTTGTCCTCATTTTTATCAAGGTAAAATAAAAGGGAGTGTTACTTATAACCTAGATGATCATAATCATGATATTTCAACGCAAGATTTAACTCTTCCTCAGATATCTTCCTTTGTGGGGAGCCTTTTTCAGGATCCTGAAAGACAGTTTTTTGCGCTAACTGTTGAGGAGGAAATTGGTTTTGCGCTTGAATGGCAAAATTTAACGCAGGATGAAATAGCTATTAGAGTAAAGCAAAGTGCCCTTTTTACCGGGATTTGGGATATTAAAGATAACCTTATTACCAAAATCTCCGAAGGTCAAAAGCAACGAGTGGGGATTGCAAGTTTATTGGCACTAGGCCCTAGAGTGTTAGTCTTAGATGAGCCAACAGCCAATTTAGACTATAAGATGTGCTTAAAACTTGGGGAGCTTTTAATCTCCTTAAAAAATGCAGGTATTACCGTAATTATTGCTGATCATAGATTGTTTTGGTTAAAAGATGTAGTTGATAGCATTTATCTACTTGATAAAGGAAGAGTAGTTTGCCAAATGAGTGCCAGGGACTTAGCTAACCTTAACGATACAAAGGTCTCTTACTTTACCTCTCTACGCAAAATCAGTGTCGATGATTTAGTAAAGGAGGCTAATGGGAAGTTAGCAGTAAATAATGAGTTAAAAGACTTTGCTGCTGATGATTTAAAGAGTGAAGGGGGAAAGGGAGAGCCGGACGAAAATAAAAATATTGTAGAAATTTCGGGTTTGAGTTTTTCATATAAAAATGAAAAAGAGATATTTAACAATATAAGCTTTAGTATTCCTAAGGGCATGAGTGCGCTAATTGGGGGGAATGGCTTAGGAAAAACCACTTTATGCCGCATATTATTTGGGCTTGAGAAGATAACCTCAGGCAAAATCACTGTTGGTTGTGAGGAAATAAATAAAAAAAATGCCCATAAGTATATTTCATTAGTTCTGCAAAATGCTGATTATCAGCTTAACTTAAACAGTGTAGAAGCAGAAGTTGAGCTTACCTTTAAGCTTGCAAAAATTCCTTTTACGCAAGAAATTATTGATTCAATGCTTAAAAAGGTAGGGCTTTTAGAGTTTAAGCATCGCCACCCTCAAACGCTCTCAGGTGGCCAGAAGCAAAGACTTGTAATATTACTAGGGGTAATACGCAATAAACAACTTCTTATTTTAGATGAGCCAACCAGTGGGCTAGATGCGCAGAACATTACAAGGGTAATAGATCTTCTTAATGAATATGTAGAGCATGGTGGTAGCGTTTTATTTGTCACTCATGATTATGAGTTTATTAGTGCATCAAAGGCTCAAGTTTTACAAATTGAAAATATTATAAAAAGTAAGGAATAGCAGAATGTTAGAAAATAAAGTAGTTAAAGCACAGGAGTTCTTGGCATCAGGTAAGGTTAAAGGGCTTGAGTCTATTGCCCAAAATTTAGGGGTAACGCCACTTGATGCTTTAGATTATCTACCGAAAGATATAGTGGTAAAGGTAAGTGGTGATAACTTTTTAAAAGTTTGGGAAGGGCTTTCCAGGGTTGGCAATCTCTTATTAATCTTTAAAAAAGATGGGTCAATTTTTGAGATAAATACTACTCTTTCTTTAGGCAGATTTGGAATGGGCTATTACAATATCTTAGGTAATGATGCTCCATTACATGGTCATATTAATCATCAGAATATTTCTGCCATTGCCTTTTTAACGCTACCATTTATGAATATGACTACATATTCATGCACATTCTTTAATAAAGAAGGAATGGAGATTTTCTCTATTTGTGTTGGTCGTGATAAAGAGCATAAGCTTTTAGCAAAGGAACTGGCTTTATTTAAGGAGTTAGCCAAGGAGTTTTCGAAGGAAGATACTGAGGAATTTGTCAAGGATAAAACAGAGGAAAATATTAATGAGTAAGGTTATAGTTATTTATTCCTCAAGAACGAGTAATACGGCAATTCTAGCCAGGAAGCTCAGTAGCGTCTTTGAAGATGTAAGCACTTATGAATTAGTAAGCCTTGGTAGAATTGCTAAAGAAAATGAGGATTTAGCATCTTCATTTTTTAAAGATGATGGAGTAGATCTTAATAATACTTATGCCATTGATGTATCAAAAACTCCTTATCCATGTTTTTTTGCGCATATAAACGAAAAGAAACCTCAAGATAGAGAAAAATATGCCTTGGATTACGTGATGAAGGGGATAAATTTAGCAAATGATGATTTTTATAAAACTTTATCTGATGCGGATTTGGTATTATTAGGTGGCTGGCTTGATAAGGGGGTATATAATAGCGAATCGTTACTGCTACTTGATAAATTAACTAATACTACCTTAGGGCTTTTTGGGACACTTGGGGCATCTTTAAAAACTGATCATTTTAGAAGCTTTGAGGAAAAGTTACTTTTAAGAGCGGGCAGATATAATAAGGTAATTGGTCGCGTATTTTGTCAGGGAAGCATAGATCCTTTACTAAGTAATCTCATGAGAGGTAAAAGATCTGCGCATAGTGGTAATGAGGCCAGGGAGCGTGGAAAAGAGCAATCTCAAGATAAGGCTCATAAGGCACTTGAGGCAGTTGATACTTTCCCGAAAGAAGATGAGCTTAGGGAAGCTTTAAGTATTGCAAAAGGTTGGCAAGATTTAATTTTTAAGGTTAAGCAATAAAAGAGGAGATATTAGGTGTTGGCAGCAATGGATTTTAATGAGATTTATAGGCTAAGCGGCCCTTGTGGAATAGTTCTTATAATACTTGGGATTATTGCGATATTTTTAATGATATACGGGCTATCTTATACTACATTAGTATGGCGTGAGTTTAAGCGTGATTTTTTAGATGAGCAAGATGCTAAAAAAAGATGCCTTCGTGAATATAATGGTAAAAATCCATTTATTATGATGATTCGCGATATTATTGCCACACACTCTAAGCACTCTGATGATCTCAGAACGGAAATTGGCTATTTGTTCTATGGTCAGTTTAATTCGGTATTAAACATTATCTCAATTTTAAAGCTTATAAGTGTAATATCTCCATTATTAGGTCTTTTAGGTACTGTACTTGGTATGTTAGATATCTTTAGAGTAATTGCTCAAGATGCCGCTCCTTCACCAACACTGCTTGCGGGGGGGATTTGGCAGGCGCTGGTCACTACTGTTATGGGGCTTGTGGTAGCAATTCCGTCACTTGTTGCTTATTACTTATTTTCATTACGTATGAAAGGCTTTCATATGGAGGCGATTGAGCATTGTTATCGAGTTTTAGAAGCTGTTAAACATATTGATGCTCATGAAGAGGCTAAAGAGGAAGGTAAAGAGCAGGCTAAAACTAAAGAGCAAACCTTTAGTAATGGCAATTGCTAATGGTTAATTGCCTATTAATTATGAATATAAGTAATTAACTATAAATCTGCTAACAGAACAGTAAACAGTAAATAGCTAACAGTAATATTGGTACTATCATGAAACTCCCAAAATTTGATTCTCCCTTAGATGATGCGGATATTAACTTAGATTTAACGCCTCTAATTGATGTTATTTTTATGCTGCTAATCTTTTTTATATTAACTACAACTTTTGCAAAACCAATAATGGAAGTGTTACTACCTAACGCTAAAAACTCCTCAGTAGTTAAAGATAAGCAGTTTTTAGATATGGTAATTACGAAAGATGGTGAGATTTTTTACCAGAATAATAAGATTGATGAAGAAGAGTTAAGATCTTTATTACTTACCCAAAAGAGTACCTTAAATATTATTGCTCATAAAGAAGCAGATTTTGGGGTATTTGTAAAAGTGCTTGATTTAGCCAAGGAACTTCGTAATGGGGAGTTTGTGATTACTACTGATAATGCGCAAGTTTCAGGGGATATGAATGATGCTGCCAGTGCTGATGCAGGCGCAACTAAGGGTAATGCTAAGAAGTGATAAAATTATCGATAAAAGCAATATCAAATATTATTGCAGCTTTAGGCTCTTTAGGAATCTTAAGTCTAATTTACCTTGCGTTTTATAATGTAAATGTAACTCCTTCAGCAGCAGTTAAACAAATTAGCGGTAAGGTGCTTATGCATATGTATAGCGCATCTTCTGCACTTAATAAACAATCTTCAGAAAAAACTGGAGTAAAACATAAAGAACCAAAGGAAAGTAAGCCTGCTCCTACTCAGGATAACAAGGTAAAAGAAGAGGCTAAGGAAGTTAAGGAGACTAAGAAACCTTCAAGGATTGAGGATACTTCTGATATTAAGGCTCCTTTAGTAAAGGAAGTTAAAAAAGAGGTTAGCGCAAAGGCTCCTGTCAGAAAAGTCTTAAGAAAAGAAGTAGTAAAAGTAAAAAAGGAAGTAACTGAAGTTACCAAAGTCTCCAATAAGGCTACTAAGAGAAAAAGTGCTTTAGAAAATACAATTACTAAGGCTAACGCTCAACCTCAACCGCGAGCTCAAGAAGGTAGTAATGTCTCTACCCAAAAAACTCAGGCAACCTCTACCACCTTCACGCAAGAGGAGAAGGTTAATTACCTTGGTATTTTACTTAATATGGTAGATGATATTAAAGAATACCCAAGACGAGCCAGAAGATTAGGTATTGAAGGGAAATGCACCATTAGTGTTGAAATCAATCCCACAGGTGTAATTACTAAAGGCACCTTAACCTCAAGCTGTGGTCATAGATTTTTAGATAAAGGTGCGCAGGATTTAATAGATGAGCTTGTAGGTAAAAGTCTTGGGGTAAAACTTAGAGATAAGCTTAAGGTTAATTTACCAATTAACTATAGGTTAATGTAAGAGTAGCTGTAATTTGTTTTCTGGGTAGTGTTTATTGAATATTGCTTATAGCATCCTTATAAGGATTTAACGGTAAAACTCCAGTTCTCGAGTTTATTGAATATTGCTTATAGCATCCTTATAAGGAGACTATAAGCTTTTTCTGCGCTTAACTTTCATGAATATTTGGGGAAAATTTTTAGGTTAAAGATGGTTTTAAGGGCGCTTTAGGTCTTAAAGACATAATTTTATTGAAAATTTCCATCTTTTTAAGGAAAATATGCAGAAATTCCTTTATTTTTTTATAGGATTGTGTATAATTTGCGCACCTGTAAAAGGGATTAACGTCAAATAAACGAAATGTTTATTTTTTTTGTTTAATTTTATTTATCAAACCAACGCCATGGATGGTATTGGATGTTTTTAACCCCGCTTGGCAGGATGCTAAGAGGCTTTTTTTGGATATTTTATGTCAGAATTATCATTTGCCGAATTATTTGAACAGAGAACAATTAATAAAACCGGTGAAATTATCAAGGGTACTGTTATTGGTATCGATAATGAATCAGTATGCGTTGAAGTAGGTTTAAAGTCTCCTTCATTCGTACCAGTTGAACAGTTTAAGGATGCTCAGGGTAACTTAAACATCGCAGTTGGCGACCAGGTTGATGTAGTATTAGACTCTATTGAAGATGGTTTAGGTAATACTGTTGTTTCTCGTGAAAAGGCAAAGAAATTTGAATCTTGGGCTAACCTTGAAAAAGCTTTTGAAGAACAGTCTATCGTTAAAGGTATTATCGATGGTAAGGTAAAGGGTGGTTTCACCGTTTCTATCGATGGTATTCGTGCATTCTTACCTGGTTCATTAGTAGACGTTCGTCCAGTACGTGAAACTGCTCACTTAGAAGGTCAGGAAAACGAATTTAAGGTTATTAAGCTTGATCAGAAGCGTAACAACGTAGTTGTTTCTCGCCGTGCAGTTATCGAATCTGAATCTTCAGCTGATCGTGAACAAGTTCTCAGCACTCTTGAAGAAGGTCAGATTGTTGAAGGTACCGTTAAGAATCTTACTGATTACGGTGCATTCGTTGATCTTGGTGGTGTTGATGGTTTATTACACATCACAGATATGGCATGGAAGCGTGTTAAGCACCCAAGCGAAGTTGTTACTCAGGGTCAGAAGGTTCAAGTTAAGGTTCTTAAGTTCGATACTGATCGTAAGCGCGTATCTTTAGGCTTAAAGCAGCTTGGTGAAGATCCATGGATTGCTATTGCAACTCGTTACCCAGTTGGTACTGAAATCGAAGGTAAGGTAACTAACTTAACTGATTATGGTTGCTTCGTTGAAATCGAAGATGGTGTTGAAGGTTTAGTTCACGTTTCAGAAATGGATTGGACTAACAAGAACGTTCACCCATCAAAGGTTGTAAGCATTGGTGATGTAGTTAAGGTTAAGGTTCTTGAAATCGATGAAGAACGTCGTCGTATTTCTTTAGGTCTTAAGCAGTGTAAGCCAAATCCATGGCAGAAGTTTGCTGAAGAATACAACAAGGGTGATAAGGTAACTGGTAAGATTAAGAGCATCACTGACTTCGGTATCTTCATTGGTCTTGAAGGTGGTATCGATGGTTTAGTTCACTTAACTGACCTTAGCCACACTGAGCAGCCTGAAGAAGCTGTACATAAGTACAAGAAGGGTGATGAAATCACTGCTGTTATCATTCAGATCGATTCAGAAAGAGAACGTATTTCTTTAGGTGTTAAACAGCTTGAAGAAGATCCATTCTCTAAGTACACTGATGCTAACAAGAAGAACAGCATCGTTAAGGGTACTGTTAAGTCAGTAGACGCTAAGGGTGCGGTAATCGCTTTAGCTGAAGGCGTTGAAGGTTATATTCGTGCTTCTGACGCTGCTTCTGAACGTGTTGATGATGCTACAACAGTATTCAACGTAGGTGATGAAGTTGAAGCTAAGATCACTAACGTAGATCGCAAGAATCACCAGATTGCATTATCTGTTCGTGCTAAGAACGAAGCTGAACAGAAGGAAGTTTTAGAAAATATTAACAAGAATAATGCTAAGGCTGAAACTAATGCAATGGCAGAAGCATTCAAGGCTGCTAAGGGTGAATAATACGATTTAGCGTATTAACCAAAATGATTAAAAGAGCTCTGCGTAACAGCAGGGCTTTTTTATTAGGTGCTATATTTTGGGGAAATTTTTTTACAATAGTCAAAGTTGGCAAGTAAGTAAGCAGGCAAGTAAGATTAAACCAGAAAAAAGAAAATGTTTGCATTATATGACATACTCCCCACGCATAAATGCGGGGGTTTCTAGTATCAACAAATCTAGCCTACTTTTGTAGGTCTTACA
>CALXYT010000033.1 GCA_944393045.1 uncultured Succinivibrionaceae bacterium
TAGAGTTGGGGCATCAACTCTTAGAGGAGAATTTGTAAGACCTACAAAAGTAGGCTAGATTTGTTGATACTAGAACCACCGCATTTATGCGTGGGGAGTATGTCATGAAAGATTAAGTATAATAACTCAGTCTATCGTATTTTTTTAGGAGTAGCTTATGGCAGATGTAAAATTCATTGGTGAGGCTCAGATTTCTGATCATAATCAGCAATACGAACTAACTCTAGCACTTGATAAGATACAGGCAGGGTTTCCAGCACCAAATAATGGTGAAATTGACGGCAAACTTGACCTTAATGAATTTTGTATAAGCCACCCAGCTTCTAGCTATATTTTTCAGGTGGCTGGAGAATCGATGATTGAGGCTGGTATTATGCCAGGAGACTACCTTGTTATCGATAGATCAGTAGAACCTCGCAATGGTGATATCGTCATAGCTGCAGTTAATGGCGAATATACCGTAAAATTCTTTGAAAGACGACCAACTCCAAGACTTATTCCTGCTAACAGCGCCTATAAACCTATTATTATCACCGATGATATGGAATGTGAAATAGAAGGTGTGGTGGTTAGCACTGTAAGAAAGTATCGCTAAAGTACTTATTTTTAGTGCAGTCTCTTTCACTCTCCTCCATGCTGATTTATTAGCACTATTACCTATTTGTTTGTAACTTTGATGATTATCAGGTCTTATCTTATAAGAGTCATGATAGCCCGTAATTCTTAATGCCTCTCTTTCGGTAATCCTGCGCTTTAAGAAAACTGTTACCGAAATATAATTTCCACCTCTTCGCGTTTTTGCTGTAAGAGAAGGTGAGACATTATCGCACCTAAAATTACATCCTTAAGGATATATTTCATTAGCGAAAAAAAACATTATTAGCGTTATATTTATTTGTAAAGGTCTATAAATTAAACTCTTACCAAAATTTTAGGTTAAATAAACTGAAAACTTAAGCACCAAAAAAATGTTAACTTTATATAACAATGTCCTCAAAAATCAAAACAAAAAAGTAAGACATATGAAGGATTATATCAGAAGAAACAGATATTTTTAGAGAGTGAGCGATAATCTGTGTAATCAGATTTTAGAGCTTTTACTTTTAGCGCTTTGACTAAGAGCCTTTTATATTTTTCTTATTACCCTTCTTTATAGCACTTGTTTTACCAACTCACATTTTACAAACCTTGCCATAAACATTTAATGAAACTGGATTTTTTAGGGATTTGTTAAATTTGTAATAAAATTACATTATTATTTTAATAAAATTACAGAATGTTTTTTTAATATTAGTAAAATACGAGTGAAAAACTTTACTTTTGTGCGTTAAATAACTGTTTTACCTCCTTTTACCTGTTTTTTGATAATGTTTTCAACCATCTGAAAGTATTTTCATATCATTTTTTGTAATTTTTATTACATTTTACTTGCGTTTTGTGATCTTAGGCAGTACTATATAATCAGAAAGAGACAAAAAATCTTTCTATAAGGTTAAAAGCTATTTAACCAAAACGATAATAATTAAAATAAAGCCTAACTATATAATATTGAGGAAACTAAAATGAAAAGATTATTTAATAAGAAAGAAAACATAGTAGCTCGTATCGCTCCTGTAACTAGAGAATATAGTTTCAGCTACGTTAAGTAAGAAAATAAAGTGTTAAATATTAGTAAGTTTTAAATAAGCATTGAATTAAGAGGTGTATCATGAAGAAGTTATTTTTGAGAAAAGAAAACGTAGTTTCTCGTTTAGCTCCTGTAACTAGAGAATATAGTTTCAGCTACGTTAAGTAAGAAAATAAAGTGTTAAATATTAGTAAGTTTTAAATAAGCATTGAATTAAGAGGTGTATCATGAAGAAGTTATTTTTGAGAAAAGAAAACGTAGTTTCTCGTTTAGCTCCTGTAACTAGAGAATATAGCTTCAGCTACGTTAAGTAAGAAACTAAAGACTCATAATAAAGTCAGGCAACTTCAGTATTGACGAGGTGATATATGAACAAGTTATTTTTAAGAAAGCACAGTGATGCTGTAAACCACATTGCTCCTGTAACCAGTAAATATCACTTTAGCTATGTAAAAGCATAACACACAAAGATAAAAAACAGCAAAAGTGAACTGATACCAAAGATAATACAACTATAAAAGAATTTTGAGCAGGGAGTTATAAGTGTTTACTAGTAAATTAAAAGGTAAAAAGTCTTAGACTACTGCAAGCAATGTGCAGCTAAGACTTTAATTGAGAAGGATTACTGCCATGAAGATAAAAGCATTTTTTGAACAGAATATGCCTACCGAGAAAGAAGATGACTTTCCAGTAGCAAATAAAAAACATCGACCAACAGTTTCTTAAATTAAATAAAATTGAATTTACATAAACTAATTAGCCACTTAAACAAGCCCCATTAAAACATAATGAACGGCAGCCAGCAGTTAAATGATAAAAGATTAGTATCGAACCCAGAAGCAATAAAATGCACCTAACCCAAAATAGGTGCATTTTTTTATTGTACAAGAAGAAAATTTTTAGCTCTTTCTTTTGCTCTGGTACCCATTATTACTTTAGTAGATTTACCTGATACTTCTTAGGAATTGCCCCAATTATCCAAGTAAAGTATTTCTCTTCAATACTCCTGCGCTCAGGATAAAAATCATGCTCGCGAGTATTTTTATCGGTTAAAGTAGTTTTTACTCCCTTATTTAGATATAACTCCTTAATTTCAGTCGAAAATTCATTTTTAGCGATTAAGTTAATAATAATGCGATATAACATTCTGCTACTTGATGAAGTAAAGCTCTCTTTATATTCTTTAGGAGCTGAATTATTGATTAACTTGGTAAAATAGGCTTCCTTATACCCTAGCACAAAATCTTTTACTGCTAATATCAAATCACCTAATGGCTCAATCACCGGAACCTTGAAGGTTGGAGGAATATTGTAGTTTAAATTATTAATTGCAATAATTACCCCATCATCACCTGATTTATATTCTTTTATAACTTTTATGGTATCGGTAATTCTAGTTGCTAAAGTTATATGAATCACCCAAAACTTAAAAAGTAACACCTTATTGGCACTAAAATCATAATCCTCAGCATTATCACCAAATAATCCCATTAAAAACCCAGTCATAAAGGTTTTTGCCTCCTTTATACTAGCAAAATCCAATAAACGTGGCTCTTTTACTAAAGAAGAGGTACTAGTGCCTGGAGCAGCTTTTGGTAAAGATCTAACTACTATCTGAAATAAATTACGCTCACAGAAACCCTCTGAAATCGCCCAATTTATAATAGTACTTAATGAGTAGAGATATTGCCTTAAGGTAGTTTTAGTATGCGCTAAATTTAAGTCATTTTTTTCTAAAGAGGCATAAGGTTTATTGCCCTTGTCACCTAGAAGTTTACGAATAGCTGCATTATATCCTTTAACAGTATTTGGTTTAAGGTTATGCTCTTTACAGTATTTATCATATATCCCAATAAAGGTTATGGTGAGATCATCTTTACCTGATAATGGTTCTTGGGGTTGAGTTGTAAGGATTTGAGGAGTTTTGGGAGGATTGTTTTCAATGGCTTCATTGGTATTTGAGCGCACACTTACATTATCCTCAAGGTCTCCTCCTAAAAGCGCAAAAACATGGATTCCCAGGGCGGTAGCAACCTCTTCAACTAACGTTAAGGTTGGTTCTTCTTTTTGGGTTAGAACTCCTTTTAAAGTTGATTTACTATAAGAAGTTTTTTCGGCTAATTGCTTAACCGAAATATCTCGTTCTTTGATGATTCTTTTAACGTTTTTAGCAAATGTTTCTGCGTAACCAATCATGTTCATCCCTTTGTGCTATTATCATTCTTCTTGTAGTAACTTTTGATTTTCTGTAATTCTAAAATATCTTACTTTACTTTAAAAGAAATGATGTAGCTCAATGTTGGTATTTGCAAAAATGATCACTATACAAGCATTTGCTATAAAAGATTTTTATCGGTAAGTTAAATTATAAATTGGCTAAATCTGTTTGTTTTACAAAATCATGAATCTGAACATCTGTCGGTACTACACCTGTAAGCTTGGCAGAGGCGATAATTTCATTATCAATATCTTCCTTTACATCACACTGAAAACTCACATATCCTCGTTCATTGCTTTCTAATACCGCTGAAATCTTCAAAGGCATACCAGCAGGTAACTCTCCATTACGAGTTATAATAAAACGACCAATATTTACTAATATCCCAAAACGATTTTTACGATTCCCCTTCTTACCGTAAAAACTATTCCATACCGATAAAGTCTGAGCCATTACCTCTAGTAAACACATTATTGGTAATTCTTTATCTTCAGTATAAGCAACTGCATCTCGTGAACCAACAACCATACGGCATATCACACTATTTTGCGTCACACTTTCTACTGTATCTAACAGTAATGTTGGGGTCTGATGAGGAATAAACTCATCAACCTTCATTGGAAAAGATAATTTTTGCATTTAATCCCTTTTTACCGTATATATTGTTATAACTGTTTAAGGTAACTAATATATGTTTTTAAGTACCTACAAAAAATAACCTTTAATAATTCTACATAATGAAAATCTCAAAGTAAATATTATTATTGCAACTTTGAGATCTTCTATTAAGATAAAATACCAGCCCTATTCTTTATGAGTTAGGTTTTTGGGTAATTGTTTGATTGTTTGTTGCCCGGGTATTCTTATGCTTTGCTTCTTTTTTATGGAGCTTATAAAAAAATGTTGGTCTACTCTTTCTTGGGGGAATAACAAAAATATTTAAGATAATACCACTTACCATTGCAATAAGTAGCCCTACTAATACCACAAGTCCCATATCAGAAACATTTGGTAAATCTGAAACTGCTAATAACCCAAAAATTCCTTGATTAATAATAAAGGCAAAAATCACAGGTTGCATCATTTTATAATCGGATAATTTAGGAATTTGACGAAGTATTATCGAACCATCAATACTTACACCTATGATTAGCACAGCAGCTACAATGGTATAAAGCGAGATATCAATACTCATTACATACATAAACTCTAACACAAATCCCATTGCCAAAATCGCAGGAAACAACACCCCTAAGATGCCATTAAGTCCTCGCACTGTAAAGATAAGCACAAATAAGGTTAAGCATAATAAACCTAACACAATAATGGCATCATTACGGTGCTGTGCGATAGCTTTATAGTACTCACTAATAAAATCCTGATACGTTAAGTATGGGTATTTATCAACTAAGTTTTTAATATTATCCTCACTCATACCCACTACGGAAATTACTGATAAGTATGGCTTATCAGAAATATCTATTACCTCTTGATAAAAATCTATAGTATCAAGTTGCGTAAACTGAAGTGCTGGAACTTTTTTTAAGCGTGGGATGGTAATTTTTTGGGCATCTTCCTTACTTATACCTCGCTTTATGTAATATTCCCTTGCATCATCAAGTAAAGTTGTATAAAAAGATGCGTTTTTTAATGCCTCAACTGAAGGAATCAACACATTGCTGTAGGTTTTATAAGCGTCTAAAAAACCATGCTTTTTAAGAGAAGCAAGCTCAGCATCAATTTGCGAGAGGCGCTCTGCTAAGCTTTGCACGGTATCGGCTGAAACAATTAAAGTTGAAATCGGAGCACCTTGATAAAGAATCTTGGCTAAGTTTTTATTATTAAGCATAATTTCTTTTATAGTTTCGGTATCAAACTTAGCTTCTTTTAACGTAGACAAGTTGATTCTGCTATACCCAACAGCGGCCACCACCACAAACCATAAGAGAATTAGCGCTGATAATACTCTTACAATCTTTGATTTATTGCTAATACGCATAAACCTTATATGCCTAAAAACTGTTTCTGGGTCTAGAGGTTTTTGCCAGTATAAAAAGCCATAAATACCGGTAAAGAACATTACAATACTAACTGAAGCTAATACTGAAACCTCCACAAAGATTAAAAAACCTGATAATGCTAAAGAACCATAAGTAATAAGCGCAATTACTAAAAATTGTAGAGCGGCTCTTTTTCTTTGCGCCTTTGTAGTTTGTTCAGCAATAAAGTTTAAGAATAAATCTGATAAAATCGAAATTACGGGGGCTACCAAGATAAGCGTAAACAGATGCACGCTGCCACAGACAAGCACTGTTGCCATAAAGCCAACAAAAAAGCTTAGCACCATAAAAAACATCATTCCCAAAAATGGTTTTACGCTTTTAAAGATAAATATAAAGGTAGCAAAGATTATCACCACCGCAGAAAGCCAGATTAGTCCAATTTCAGTACGTAATAAATCAATGAATCTTCCCTGACTAATAGCACCACCGAAACTAAAAACAATACCACCATTTGCCTTAAAACCAGCCAGGGCATCATTAAATTCTGTGTCAAAACGTAATTTATTGCTGGCAAAAATCTTAAAGCCCTCTTGCATCTCTTTAGTATCCATCCTGCCTTTTAAGATATAGCACTTTCTGGCTTTACCGCAAGTATCATCATTCATATTTACATAAATGATATTATCTTTAGTGCCTTTATAAGGACTCATCTCAAAGTCATACCAAAAAGCAAAAGGATCACGCAGAGCACTTGCGTAAAGTTCTTCTTTACTTAAGTTTGATAAGTTTTTTTCCAGGCGAGCCAATAAACTTGCCCTGTCATAAACACCTGTAATCTGAGGGCTGCGGTAATAACTTTCTGCTTTATAAAACGATAAGTAGTTAGGAATCACATTGGAATCATAAAACCAGAAAATTCCATCAATGGCTTTAAGTTTGTCGATAGTTTCTTTTATTTGCGCATAATCACCTGAATCGTTACCAAGAATAATATAAATTTCTTTTTCACGGTTTATAGTAAGTTCAAGTGGTCTATTTACGACTTTTTGGAGGGGGTGAAATAAGGAGTAGATAGAAGCATCAAAGTAATTAGCATTGGGTAAGGAAAAAAATTTATAACATACGCTAATGGCTGATGATAAAAAAACTATAACAGATATAAGGGACAGTAAATATTTAAACTTTAGCATTATAAATCTCGATAAATCAAGTCACCAGGAATGTTATGAATATTCTAATACAACTTAAAAATTTTAACAGTATAAGAATTTGGATTTATGGGCTTTGTTAACACAAAAGTAAAAGAATGGGCTTAAAATTATGCTTAAGTTTATTGTTTGATTACTGTTAGAATTATCCTTAGATTAACCTAAGGTATTCCCCTAAATTCTTAAAGTACCGTGTGAATAAATCCAAGTAGAAGGATGAGAAGGATCACTATAAGTAAATGTTAGTACTCGTTCCTCAGGCTGAATGCAAAGCGATAATTGAACTTTAGATCCTGGAAAAATCGGATGAATAAAACTTACATTATCAACTGATTTTATAGTAACGTTTGGGGCGTAATAGATTCTTAGATATTCCTCAGCCCATAATACAGAAACCATTCCAGGTAAGATCTTAATGTTTTCAAAGTGCCCATCAAACCATGCTAAATCGTTAGTAATCTCTAAAGTTAATTTTAATTCTGAAGAGCTTTTTATATTCTTTAAGATTGCTGGGAACTTTCTCATTATAATAATCCTTTTTGAGTTATTTCATAAGACTATACCACAAATTACCATAACCGTGAAATGTTTTAATACAAAACAACGTATTATGGCAAATATTTAGAACAATTTTTCAAGTTCACCGATATTGACTTTGCCCTCTGCATCAAAAGTAATTTCATCAATTATGCGCACCTTGCGTGGAATTAACTCTTTAGGTAAGGTGTTTTGTAGTTCTTCACGAATATGAATTACGTAATCTGACTTATCTTTAGAGCGGCAGATTTTTTCTTTTTCATCTTGGGTAATTTGTACCACCAAACACACATATGGCATATTAGTCCCCTCTTCAGTCTTTAATAATGCCACGGAATTTTTTATGGTAGGAAGCAAATCTACTAACCTTTCGATTTCATCTAAGAAAAACTTTTTATCATTAATCCATACTAATCTGCGTCTGTCACCTATAACCTCAAAGCCATCACGTTTAACCTCAACTATTAAGTTTGTATTATTGCTTGGAGCATGCATGAAGTTATCGGTAATAATTAACGATGAATCAACCGGATCAATATCGTAGCCTATACCATTAAATAATTTAATGTTTTGGGAAACTAAAGGTTCACGATACGCAAAACACCCCACCTGAAAATTTCCCATAAACTGTATTACTGAGCAACCAAATACCAGATTAGCTAAGACTGCTATTTCAGGATTTACCACATTCCCCACAAAACATACTAATTTAGCTTGTGGCAATACAATATTGGTATCTAAAAACTTCAAAAACTCACATGAGGTAATTAGCACATAATCTAATGAGACTAATGATGCCAGACTTTGCTGGGTCATAAATCTGCAAGTATGCATTATCCCTTTAGCAAGAAACGATAAAAACGCTCCATGCACTAAAAAGAAGCCAAAATTTAATTTCTCCGTACAAACAGCTATATATTTACCTTTTAACTCCGCAAAAGCTTCAAATGAGGCATTTATCTCATCTTCAATG
This sequence comes from uncultured Succinivibrionaceae bacterium, assembly GCA_944393045.1. Taxonomy (GTDB): domain Bacteria; phylum Pseudomonadota; class Gammaproteobacteria; order Enterobacterales; family Succinivibrionaceae; genus HGM20899. Next base: position 8,567 of record CALXYT010000033.1, read on the forward strand.
GAAGCAAGGGTGCGAGTATTATATGAAAAGCCATTTTCAGGATCTTTAGTAACTACGCTAAAAAGCATTTCCCTGGCATCAAAATCAGGAAACTCTATATTATCATCCAAGACTTCTTCACTAAGAATTTCCTCAATATCAAAACATTTTACTTTAGTAAGAGCATCTTCTAAATTATCAGTTATGTAGATATCCTCACTATCAACAAACTCCTCAAATTCCTGATTTGTTAAAGAAGATGACATAAATAATGACTTTTTAGCTAAAGCCACCGCTAACGTTAAAATAACATTAAAGTAAGGATTGCTTACATTAACTATTATGCGATCTCGATAGCTTTGGATAAAAGCTCTATATAGCTTATATACATCGAACCGCATTTTTTGAAATTCAATTAAACCTTTATCTGAAAGAGAGACAATACGATGGGGTTCTGAGGTATCAAAAAATATATCCTTGAAAGATACAAAGTTATTATTATTTTTATCGCTCATAAATTACCAGTACTACACACACTATCAAAGAAGTTGGTAAACCTTTATAATATCCTTTAGTAATAGGCTATATGAGGTATCTTTATTGCTGTTTACTCCTTTATAAACAGCCACCATAAACTAACAGAGTTACCACTTTATAAAAAACTGATTTATTTCGTTATTAAAAAATAAAACCAATAATTATTTATAAATCCAAAATCAAGCAATTGTAAAATTTATTTTAAATATTTGTAATTTAACAAATATTCTTAAAAAAGAATCACCATAACGACTCTACACTTAAAGTATAGCACAACATCTTTAATAAAATAGCTATCTACCACATAAAATTTACTAAACACATAAATTAACCTTTTATTTAACTTTCTAAAATATTCTAAACTTGGATTTTAGTTATTAATTTTTTGTATAAAATAAGTATACACCTATGTTATATAAGTGATTTTAAACAGCTATCTAGCAAGCTGGTTTGTAAGTTTTTTGTTAATAAGTTTTTTGTAATTTAATTGTAGATGTGGTTAGATCGATTTGATTTGGTAATAGGTGATTCTTTTTTTGTGTGTGGGGGGGGATTGGATTTAGCTTATTTGGGAGAAATTGATTTTGCTTTAGTTATTTTGCTTTAATAAAAACCTAAATTTCGTAATATGTTATAATGAGTTTTCTAAGTTTGAATGTAGATGACAGTTTTTTGTAAGTTTTTAGGATTTTATGGTTTATGGCAATAACCGATATTATTCATGGCTTAACTACAGAGCATTTAGTTTGCGTAACTGATAAGATTATGCTTACTAAAGAGACTTACCAAGCTTTTTCGGCCATGGCAAAAAGAGCAAAAGATGAGGCTAATCTAGACCTGGCAATAGCCTCAGGGTTTAGAGATTTTAATCGCCAAAATCTTATTTATAGCGCAAAATTTTTAGGGCTAAGACAAGTGCTTAACAAAGATGAGACTCCTGCTGATATTAGTAACCTATCTTTACCCCAAAAGGTACGCTTAATTCTTTACTTTAGCGCAATTCCTGGATTATCACGTCATCACTTTGGTACTGATATCGATATTTACGCTAAAAACTTACTCCCTGAAAATCAACACCTTGATTTAACTAATATCGAATATTCAACCGGTTCCCAAGCTCCCCTCACAGCTTGGTTAAGCGCAAACCTTGAAGATTTTGGGTTCTTTAGACCATTTGCTAAAAGCAAACCAGATCTTGCCTCAGAACTCTGGCATATAAGTTTTTATAAAGAAGCTAATAACTATACCCGTGCCTTAGACCAGGAGGAATGTCTTAATTTTATTAAAGAGCATAACCTTTTTGGATTAGAGGAGCTAACTACTATTTTAGAAACTGAGTTTGAGAAACGTTTTAAGATTTTTGGGTAAAAGCTTTTAAAAGAAGCATTTTTTTATTTACCCTACTTTCTTTTATCTTTTGTCTTATGCCTTTAGCTCAATGTACATTTTACGATTATCACCAAAACAAGTCTCAGCATAAAGATAGCACAGTTATTTAGATACTTGGTGATTATAAACTCATAATCTTAACGAGTAATATTGTACCTATGAAGGTTATAGACAATATTATCTAATTGCTCTTTAGTAATAAGCTCAAACATGATACTTTCTTAAAGTGATAACAGATTACTTTTGTCAGATTTTAAAGGCAACCTAGATACTTAGATTGCCTTAATAAGTATTAAGCTTTATTTTAAGGGCGTACGCTTAAGTAAAGCTTAAGTAAAGCTTAAGTCTATTGCTAGATTTTTGGGGTAAGACATACTACATCGGCGCACTGAGCTCTATTGCGCATGAAGTGATCCATTAAAGTTAATGCCATCATCGCCTCAGCAATAGGCACCGCACGAATACCAACACATGGATCGTGTCTACCTCTAGTAACAATGTCAGCTACCTCACCATCTTTATTGATAGTCTTACCAGGAATAGTAATACTTGAGGTTGGTTTTAAGGCCATTCTTACTACGATATCTTGACCTGAGCTAATACCACCTAAAATACCACCGGCATGATTTGAAGCAAAACCTTCAGGAGTTAAAATATCACGGTGCTGTGAACCTCTTTGAGAAGCTACTTTAAAACCATCACCAATTTCCACCCCTTTTACAGCATTAATGCCCATCATAGCATAGGCCAGATCTGCATCTAGTCTATCAAAAACAGGCTCCCCAAGCCCAACAGGAACATGCTCAGCGGCAACCTCAACCTTAGCACCAATTGAATCATGAGCTAAAAGAAGTTCTGCCATGAAGTTACGAATATCTTGTACTTTATCATTATCGCAAAAGAAAAACTCATTCTCGCTAATAGCCCCAAAGTCTACCTTAGTAGCCTCAACAGGTCCAATTTGAGTAGTGTAACCTGTAATCTTGATACCAAGCTTGGTAAAAAGATACTTCTTGGCTATAGCCCCTGCCGCTACACGCATAGCAGTTTCACGGGCGCTAGATCTGCCACCACCTCGATAATCACGAATACCGTATTTTTGGAAATATGTGTAATCTGCATGACCAGGTCTAAACATATTAGCGATTTGTGAGTAATCACTACTACGCTGATCAGTGTTTTCAATTAATAGAGCAATTGGAGTACCAGTAGTTTTTCCCTCAAAAACACCTGATAAAATCTTTACACTGTCTGCTTCTTTACGCATGGTAGTAAATTTTGAGGTACCTGGTTTTCTTCGATCTAAATCAGGCTGAATATCTGCTTCAGATAATTCTAATCCTGGAGGACAGCCATCAACAATAGCAGTTAATGCTAAACCATGACTCTCTCCTGCTGTTGTAACTCTAAAAGCCTCTCCAAAAGTATTACCAGCCATTATTCTCTCTCCTATATTCAGAAAAGTATTGAGCATTATCTACAAGTTCTTTATATGTAAGAACAAATACACCACAACCACCATTCTTAAATTCTACCCAGTGGAAAGGTACTTCAGGATATTCAGCAACCAGTGCCTCAAAACTATTACCTACCTCAACCACTAAAATACCATTTTCTGTTAAGTGATCTGGAGCGTTAGCAATAATAGCCTTAGTAAGTTCTAAGCCATCAGAACCGGATTCTAGTGCAATCTTTGGTTCATGCTTATATTCTTCTGGCATTTGAGCTAAATCCACTGGATCCACATACGGTGGATTACTTACTATTAAATCAAACTTAAACTCAGGTGATAAAGCATCAAATAAATCACTTTGAACTGGATAAATTAACTCCTCAAGACCATAAAGCTCTATATTAATCATGGCAACCTCTAAGGCATCAGCACTGATATCAAGAGCAACAATATTCTCAACACTATCACGAAACTGATTGGCACATGCAATAGCAATACAGCCAGAACCTGTACATAAATCAAGAATATTCTTTGGTAAAGCATCTAAATAAGGTTTAAATTCATTCTGAATTAACTCAGCAATTGGTGAACGAGGAATAATTACACGTTCATCAACGTATAACTTAATACCACAGAACCAGGCTCTATTTACAATATAAGAAGCTGGGATTTTTTCTGATACACGTAAAGTTAAAGATTTGGCAATATTTCTTTTTTCACGATCAGTAAGTCTTGCCTCTAAAGTTGCATTATCAGCTGGAGGATCTAAACCGATTGTACATAATACTAATAACTGAGCCTCTTCCCAATAACTATCAGTACCATGACCTAAATAGATATCACTATCTATAAGGTAGCTTGTTGCATAGCGAATTACATCATTTATGGTAACTAATTCACTAACAATTTCAGGCTCGATATCAACAGGAAATGAACCAGAATTTGGAAACTGCTTGTTCCACCCCATATTTGTTTGCTCCTAATTGCCAAGCACCAAATTGCATGTTCTCTACTTATACTTAAATAATTTGGTAACTATGTTCTGTCTTTTTACACAAAATTTAATAAAACCAATTAAAGACAACCTAAAAGAACATTGCAGAGACTCTAAGAGCATTTAAGAACTTCTAAGCACACCTAAAAGATTAAAAAAAACTCAAAGCACCTAAAAGTACTTAGAAAGCCTTTAAAAGATATTAAATTTAGTAATAAATTTGGGACATTATAGCATTTTAATATCCTTTTCTAAAGAGTAATGGTTTAAAGAGCGCTTATATTTATTATGTTTTTTTGGGGTGTGGGGAATTTTTGAGAAGAAAAAAATAGACCGAAAAAACGATCTATTTTAAGACACTAACAAAAGGAAAAATATACAACTAAAACTTTTTCGAACTTTCAATGGCTCTGTTTATTTCATTTACGGTTGACGCATGCTTAACATCTGCCTGTGCAGGCATAAGCATTGTTCCGTTATCGAACTCATAAGCCCCCTTTCCTTGAATGTACATTCTCCCCTTGAAAAAGGTTCTAATATGTTTTGCAATAAGTGCAGGTACATATTTCTTAAAAATTCTCATGTCCTCTATCCAAAGAAGTTAATGATTCTAATGCAAACGAATCCACGACCTATACAACACAATTTAGCAAACATAATTTTTATAATATAGCTTAGGCAGTTTGCCAAATAACAAAAATAAAAAAAGTTAAAAAAATTGTGATGATTTTTTTTAAAATTACATTATCATCTTAACATGAAGTTTCACTAAAAAAAGAGATCAAGAAAACGTTTTTAACATAAATTCTACTATATTTTTAAAAGTTGCACAAAGGTATAAAAACATTTGTAATTAAATTTTTATATCAGTATTCTTTTTAGTAGTGCAAAAATTTGACTTCATGGCTAAAAACACTATTAGTTTATTAATTAATTTTGTGAAATGTTTTAAACATTGTTTACTCTATAAGAGAAGAGGTAGAACTATTCTTGCATAAAACCCCTAAAGGTTGGACGCAATATAAGACTTTATAATTTATATTATTTACGCACCTTTAGGGGATAAATCTTAACATAACTCAGGAATTTAAAAGCACAAGCTTTGTAATAAGTAAGACAATACCCTTTTATAAAAGTTCAAAAAAAAATTATTTTTTTAGATTTTTTATTCTTTCTTTTATTTTTCTATTTTCCCTGTTTATTTTAGTTTACTCTTATCACAGCTGTTTTTTATTGTTTTACCTTTTGATTGTTGTTTGATGTGAAAGATTGGTAGTGTATTTATGTTAACACAAGAAGCAATGATCTAAAAAATGATTTTGATCATAGTTTTAAATGGAACTATTAAACCGATAATTCATAAAAAAGATTAAGTGTATATAATGTCGACGCTTTAAGGTTAACCATGAAAATGTTTTTAAATTTTCTTAAGTTCTTCCCTGATATCCTTAATATATAAGAAATGAAACTTGTTTTATTGTTTAAAGGCAAGTTTAATATTACAATCTTTCTTGTTAAGATCTTTTAACTTAAAAAAATTATCATATAGTACCTAAGCATATATGTTTGTGTTCCATTGAACATATGCTATTGCATAGAAAGCAAACAATAATTTTACTTTTTATACAAATATGCACCACTACTAATAGTAAATTAAGACGGAGATATCATTTTTAAATGAAATCTCCCTACTAAAAGGTGCGTCTGTGTTATATTCTCATGAGTAAAAATCTGATTTAAAAAGTATTGTTACACTAAAGATCGAATTTGCTTTAATGCTGTTAAAACAATAGCTTATTCAAAAAGTTAGAGATAACTTAATAATTTAGCTAACAATGCCAACTATTTAATAAAGGTAGTAAAAAGGCTAGTGTTTTTGCGATTAATTATAAATTTCAGAAATCCTAGTATTGTGCAATAAAGGAAATTATTCATGTCTAATGAAGCTATATTAAAAGTTCGCGAATACATGAACAGAAATATAGTTGGGCAGCCTGAATTAGTCGATGGTCTTTTGACTGCATTACTGGCTGACGGCCATATTCTTGTTGAAGGTCCTCCAGGTTTAGCAAAAACTCGTGCAATTAAGTTGCTGTCTCAATGTATCGAGGGTAGATTCCATCGTATTCAATTTACTCCAGACCTTTTACCAGCAGACTTAACAGGTACTGATATTTATAGACCGCAGGACGGTACATTCGTCTTCCAGCCAGGACCATTATTCCATCATCTATTATTAGCTGATGAAATTAACCGTGCTCCTGCAAAAGTACAGTCTGCACTTTTGGAAGCCATGGCAGAACGTCAGATTACTATTGGTAGAAAGACTTACCAGTTACCTGACTTATTCTTAGTAATGGCAACTCAGAACCCGCTTGAACAAGAAGGTACTTACCCATTACCAGAAGCTCAGCTCGACCGTTTTATGCTTCATTTACAGCTTAACTACCCGGACCAGGGTACCGAGCTTCAGATTCTTCGTTTAAATCACGATGAATCAAGACATGAGGCAAAAGAAAATCCTCCTGTGATTAGTCAAGCTGAATTATTTGCTGCTCGTAGTGAAATTCTTGATGTTACTATTCCTGATATTCTTGAAAGCTACATCATCAATTTAACAATGGCAACTCGTCGTCCATATAGCTATGACTCAACTGATCTTGCTCGTTGGATTAGCTGCGGTGTTTCACCTCGTGCAACCATGGCTTTAGCAAATTGTTCTCGTGTTAAGGCATGGCTCGACAACCGTAACTTCGTATCTCCAGAAGATATTCAGTACTGCGTATACCCAGTATTTAGACATCGTATCTTCTTAAGTATGGAAGCTGAAGCGGATAGAGTTGATGCAAACCGTGTAATCGAACTACTAACCAAGAAAGTAGTTGTTGGTTAAAACTTATTAGCAAAATACTAGTGGAAGGCTCAGGCCTTCTACTTGTTTGCTTGGCAAGTTAAAATTCCAGCAAAACTTAAGTTTTTAATATGGTTCGTTCGTACCCTTTTAGGGCATGAGATAATATTGATATACGCAAACTTGAAGGAAAATATCAATGCCAAACGGGATTGAATTAACGTTTGAGGAATTACTCCAAGTTCCTCCATTAACACAGCTACTACCAAATACCATGGTAGCCTCCCAACGCTATGGTCTTTTACGTGCCATGAGTAAAGGTCGTGGTATGGAGTTCTCTGAGGTAAGAGCCTATCTTCCTGGCGATGATATCCGTAATATTGACTGGCGTATAACAGCTCGCATGGGCAGACCATACACCAAAATGTTCAGAGAAGAACGAGATCGTAATGTTTATATTATTCTCGATCTTGATCCAGCAATGTATTTTGGTTCTCAAGGTCAGCTTAAAGCACGCTTTGCCTCACTAATTGCCGCCTCATGCGCTTGGCAGGCATTTAATATGAAAGATAAAGTCGGGGGACTTATTATCTTAGGCGATACCCCTATCCGTCATCAACCAGGTGGCGTTAGAAAGGATGTACTAGCCTGGATTCAAAAAGTATACGATGCTTATGAATTAGGTCTACGACGTACCGATTTCTCTTTCACTATTGGTGATGCTATTAAGTTATTAAATAGCCGTGCTCGACCTGGTAGTGTATTTCATATCATCTCAGATTTCTATCGCTTAGATGATACTGCCTGGTTATATCTACGTAGATTAAATAAGTCGCATACAGTCAGAACATACCAAGTTTACGATCACCTTGAAATGTGTATTGAAGGTAAGGGTACAGTTGGAATTAACACTGGTTACAATCATGGTTATATTAGTTCTATAAACTCTGACTTTGTGGAAAGCTACAAACGTATCGGTGTTCATAGAATACATAATATTGACAAGATGCTATCTGAATCATCACAACGCAATGTTTGTATTGACGTTTCAGAAACTGCGATAAACAACACTAAGAAATAAGCAGGGAATAAAGCATGGAAGAAGTATTAAATAATTTACGCACCATCGAAGAAGGTGCACCTCCAGTTGATTACCATTATCAATGGTTGTGGCTCTTTGTGTTCCTTACATTATTCATACTAATAATCTATTCAATTAAGCGTCTTATGCCTTTATTTTTAGCATATCGTCGTTTAACACAGATTGATTTACAGGAAGATAGATTTCTTCCATTAGTAAACCTGTGGTTAAAGGAAACTGTACTAATTATGTATCCTCGTGATGTAGTTGCCCCATTACACTCCAGAAACTGGTTAAGGTTTTTAGATAAAACCGGCGGGACACATTTTGAAGCGTTTGCTGATGCCTGGTGTACAGTTATGTATGATTATAATAAAGTTACAGTTTCTGATGATGATAAAAAGATGCTCATAAAAGAATGTAAGAAATGGCTTATAGCTAATATAAGGAGAAGAATATGGACTCTTTAGGTTTTGCTTGGCCACTATGCTTTATTTTATTATTTCTACCATTTGTAATAAGGTATCTCCCTGGTAAGAACAAGAAAGATGACTTTATTTTTATTACCTCTTTACCAAATGTTTTACCAAAAGAACCGAAAAATAAGGTTTATTTTCAGTTCTCATTAGCTTATGCCTCTTGGTTCTTTTTAGTATTAGCGCTTTGCCGCCCTATTTACCTTGATGACCTGATTGTTATCAACCAGCCTCATCGAGATATTTACCTTGCTATCGACCTTTCTGATTCTATGGAAATTCAGGATATGTTCGATGAAACAGGTAAAGCTGTTACACGTTTAAGTGTAGTAAAAAAAGAAGTAAAGGAATTTATCAAAGCTCGAGATAATTCATATTACAATGACCGTATAGGCATAATCTTATTTGCTGATAACGCTTATGTTTTATCACCGCTCACCTTTGATAAAAAGGTATTACTTAACTTTGTTGATGAAATTGACTTCTCCTTAGCAGGTCAATTTACTAATATCGGAGCTGCTATTAGTTTAGCTTTAGAACGTTTTGAGGAAGCTGGTACTAACCAAAAGATTTTAATTTTATTATCTGATGGTAAAAATACCGTAGAAGACGTAAATCCTATCGATATAGCTAATACTGCTCATGAACGTAATATGAAGATTTATACTATCGGTTTTAGTGGTGGTAACTATTTAACCGATAATAAACTTAGCCAAGAAAATCTTCCAGCTAACGAACTTGATGAAGATACTCTTAATCAAATTGCAAAAGTTACTAAGGGCTTATATTATCGAGTTGATAACAGTAGATCTTTGCATGGTCGTTATCAGGAAATTAGCTATCTGGAAGCAGAATCTTCAGAAGCAACATCTTATCAACCTGAAATTGAGCTTTATCAATGGCCTTTAATTCTTTCTTTAATTTTTGCGGTTGCAACTGGTATTGCCGTAAGGAGAATAAATGGATAGTTTAGAATTCTCAATCTTACGACCATGGTGGTTATTATTTCTCTTATTGCCACTATTATTTGTGTATGTGGATTTTGGGAAACATTACAAACTACAGAATTTTATTCGTGAAGATATCATCAACTACTTAATGCCTAAAAAGAAAAAGAAGAATGATGATCTTGACTATGATCCCGATGAAAATGAACAACCTTCTGACCATATTACCGAACAAGAAACTAAAGAATTAGTTGCTAAACCAAAACTTTGGAAGAAATATGGCTGGCTTTTATTTCCATATTTCTGTGCGGTAATAGCACTTTCAGGTCCTGCTATCACCCAGGAAAGATCACTTTTTCAGTCAGATGAAAATTGGGTATGGGTATTAGACTCTTCTTACTCCATGCTTGCTAACGATTTATCACCAAATCGTTTCCAACGTGTAAGAAATAGTTTAATTGAGCTATTAAATGCCTCAAAGACTCATCGCCGTATTGCCCTTTTAACATTTGCAGGTGATAACTATTTAATTTCACCTCCTACTGATGATGTATCTACTTTATTATTTAACCTTAATGAAGTAGATCCCAACATCATGCCAGTACCAGGTTCAGAACCATTACCTGCATTACAACGTGCTCAGGAAATTTTATCTACTGATAAGGAATTACCAGGTAATATTCTCTTAATTACAGATGATATCAAAGATAAGGTAGAAGCAGAAAAAATCATTAATTTTATTAACGACTGTCCTTATCCTGTATACATTTACGCTATAGGAACCTCAAAAGGTACCCCTATCATGATTAACGATGAAGTATTAAGAACTCGTAATTCTGATGGTTCTACTGAGGTTATTATGGCAAGCTCTCATCTTGATCTAATCCAAAAGGTAGCTCAGGATACTCAATCAAAAGTATTCTTTGAGGTTGAAGATGCAGCACAGGCTCCACGCTTAGTTGAAATGTATAGCTACGATCATCCAAAGTACTTCCATACTGATAAGAGCAAATACCTTAATAAAGACATTGGTTATTGGTTCCTTCTTGGTTCCTTAATATCAATACTTGGGTTCTTTAGAAATTATTTCTTTGTGCTCTTATTTGTATTTAGTATTGGTAGCAGTGCGATGCTTTTACCAAAAGATGCTATGGCAGAAGATCAGCAGACTGTAAGAGCAGCATCCAGTATTCCAACAGGTCTTGATCCTGAATCATCACCAAAAGAATATGGTTATTACTTATATATGCAAGGCAAATACGATGAAGCATTAAAATACTTTAACGATGAGCCTCGCTGGCGTGGTAATACTCTTTATCGCTTAGGTCGTTATACAGAGGCGATTATTGAGTACCAAGCACTAGGTAATGACGCCAGTGCCAAGTATAATATTGGTAATTGCTATGCGCATTTATTTTCTGAGAATACTCCAAATGCTTTAGATAATGCCCTTTTAGCATATGATCAAGCACTTAAGATTGATCCTTCTCATGCTAATGCCAGTCAAAATAAAACCATTATTTTAAATTATCTTGAGCAAATTAAAGCTAAAAAGCAACGTACTATAACTGTTGTAGATGAAGCCTCTGGGAAAAAGTTTGTTTTTAATGAAAATGATGTCTTAGTTACTCCAGAAGCCCCTGTAAGCCTTATGAAGCGTCGTCTACTCTTACAGCAGCGTGACAAGAAAGTTCAAGTTAAACCGGAGCAGATATGGTAAAGTTAAAATACTTTTTGGCAATAATCTGTGTGTTGGTTATAGGGATAATTACTCCTCAATATGCTAATGCCGCCCCTGTTGGTACAAAAACTCGTATTAGTACAGACCGTGTAGATATATATAGTGGTGCAAGCTTTAACTTATTTATTGAGGTAACTACTCCTCGTAACTTAAATAAAGCAGACCTTAAATATAATGCCTTATCTTCAAACTTTACTATCGGTAATGTGTCATTTGATAGATCAAAAGCCAAGGGAGTCAAGGTGTATCGCTGGCGTTTACCACTAATTAGTAATAAAAGTGGCGTAATCAAGGTTCCAAAGTTACCAATTAGTACTAATTTATCAACTCCTGCATTTGAACTTAAGATTAAAAAAACTGAAGGTTTACGTACCAAGAAATTTATTAGGACTCAATTACGTAATAAGCACCTAATTGAAGGTCAACTTGCTATGTATCGAGTTGAAATTGATATCTTGCCAGATGCAAAAATTGAGACTATTAGTGAACCTTATGCTGAAAATGCTACTATTGAACTTCTAGCTGAAAAAACAATAAATCGTGCTAGAGCCAATAGTCCATTTGTATATAAAACAAGAATCCAGGAATATAAGGTAATCTTTAATAAACCTGGTATGCAAGTGATTAAATCACCAGTAGTAACTGGGTATATTAAATCACCTAAGAATCCATTTATGCAAAATGCAGCAGATACTACTATTAGTGTAGGTAAAAATAACAGTACAGGTATCGTATCTGAAAACCTTAATGTGGTAGTTAAATGGATGCCTGACGAATCTGAAATTACCGTAGGTCAGCCTATCAGCCGTGTAATTTCTATTAGAGGTACTAATAACTCTTTAAGTCAATTACCAAATATTGTACTTCCTCACCTTGAAGATTTTGATTCATACGAGGATAAAACAACTGAAACCGAAAAGCTTATGAAGAATAAGCAACTTATATCAACTAAAGTTATAAGACATGTATTTATTCCCAAAAAGAATCATACAACCTTTACTTTAGATGATATAAAGTATGAATGGAAGAACCCAAATGATGGTGCTATTCACACTATCACCATTCCAGGTGTCTCCTACTCTGTTGATGGTTTTAGTTTTAATGATTATATTCCAAGTAATCCCAAATATACCTATTGGATTATCTCTGGAATAATTGCAACACTCTTTTTATGCGTTGGGCTTTACTTTGCAGCTATTGCCTATCGCAAAAGAAAAGGTATTTTTGGGTGGTTACATTTAAAACTAGACCGTGCGGTTTACTGGTATCACTTCAACAGAAACTGGTCTAATATTGATCCATTTATGTCAAGACGTGCTTTACTTGAATGGGCACAATTAAGATGGCCTGATACCACAATTGTTGGTCTTTCAAATATTCCTTTCTACCATAATGCCAAACAGGAAATCGATGAATTATCTCAGGCATGTTGGTCAAAGGAACATCCACAGTGGAAAGGTAATCAGCTTTATCGTAAGATTTGTAAAAACAAAAATTATCAAAAGCCAAAACCGAAACATGGTATTAATCCATATGGTATAAATGGTGAGATTTTTGAGACAGTTAAACAAAAGATTAACTAACCTTAATTAACTCATCTTTAACCCTTAAACATTGACTTTAGGGCAGATTATTTAATACTCTGCCCTATTTTATTATTTGGGATTATGTTTTTTACACTAAAGTGTAAGCATAAGTTAGTTACGTTTGATTGAGTTGGTAGAATATTTTTTGGGTGTGAGGTGAGAGCCTTTATGGTTTATGTTTTTTAATAAACACAGCAATAAACAATAAAAAAAGACTAGTTTTTTTTTGGGCTAGTCTTTTATGAAGCAATAAAATATTCTTTTAGTTAATCATTATTAACCAAGTAAAGCTAATGCTAATTGCGGACGCTGATTAGCCTGACTTAAAATGCTCTGAGATGCCTGCTGAATAATAGACTGCTCAGTCATATTGGCAG
>CALXYT010000034.1 GCA_944393045.1 uncultured Succinivibrionaceae bacterium
AATAGATTTTAAATTTTTTGAGAATGCCTTATATCCCCATAGCTAAAGCTAAGGGCTTTACGGCTGGGTTTGGTAAATTATATTTCCCAGCAATATCTTCTTTACCAGCAGGCTCATTAAGTTAAAAGATCGCGCTCAATTTTCTCCCATAAAGGGATATGTATTTTTCTTGCGTTTATCATTATTTTTATTTATTATGCTAATAAAATAATTATATGTTGTATTTTTAAAGTAAGCAAGCAAATATTGCAGAAATTTAAGTAAATTTGGGATGAAGTTGTAAATTTATGATTCTTTGAAGTTGGGGTAGTCTTGGGGAAGATTATAGATTTGTTTTTTGTGCGGGGAAAGAAGTTTGGGAGAGCTTTAAGATACTACTAAAAGTTTTGGGCTAATATCAGCTATTAGCCCAAAGTGTAAGATAATTATTCAGAAGGAGTAAATGCCAATGACTTATTTTTTAAAAAGATCTGGAGCATCCTTTTCTATCTTACTGTTACGCGCATCTCTACCAGCTGCATTTAAAAACTCAAGATCAGTAGTAGTACATTCCACTGCATGAGAATGTCTTTTTTTAGGGACAATCTCTATTATATCTGCTGACTGCGCTTTATCTTCCTCTAAAAAATCAGGCATCTTTGGAGCTTTTAAAGTAAAAGCTTTATCCATTAGTACATCAACAAAATCAATATCATCGATATCTTTCATAAAATTACTCCTTAAATATATCTACCTTTATCTATTTAACGGCTAACTTAATAAAAAGTTACCTGGGAAAGCTTAGTTTTTTCTTAAAATTTTTAAATTTCCTTAAATAACTTACCTTTAGTAGGTAAACTATTAACCTCTAAAAAAGTTACATATTGTTGTATATTTTTTTTTACAAAAAGAAAAAATATGTTGTTTTTTTCCTTCCTTATCTTTTTAACCACTCCTCTAAGTTTATGAAGATTGGTTATTAGGAATGTCTGGTTGCTTGTTTAATTGGTTTTATTTTGCTCAGTCTTATATGTGAGGCATAAGAAAAGAAGAAAGCAAAGGAACAAGCAGGCTTGTTTCTTTGCTTTTTGTTTGTCTATTTAGTCGACTGTTACTTAAAAATTAGCGCCTCATAGAAATCATCAGAGGTTTTTATGTAATGCTCCTCTTGATATTTGAGTTCTTGTAGGTGCTTATAGTTATCCTTAAAGGTAATGGAGTAATTATCCTTATTTTGGTAAAAATCATGAGCACTCTTTGCTAAGAAGTTGGTAAAGGTAAATGGCTGATAATCTTTAGTATTTAGATAAGTACTAATATCAAAGATTATTTTAGCGGAGAGTTCAACATTAAAGTTTGTTTTTTTACCGTAAGTTTTTAAGTAAGAAGCTCTAAAATCCTCATTAAATTGCTTAATTTCTAATACCGGAAATATTAGTCCACCTTTATAATCATCATGAGTGATATTCTCTACATTGATATCTTCTGTGGCATAAATAGGTTTGGTAAAGTTAATACGCTTTAAGAAGTTCTTTAAAATTACATAATCATTATAATCACCACTGAAGAATATGGCATCAAGGCTATCGATAGCCTCAAGTCCTACAAATGATGACTGAATAGATCCGATATTCAAAGGTGAGGTGAAGTTTACTCTATGCACTGTGCTAAAAGCATTATGCGCATTGCTATAGGCATGAAAAGCAGTTGCAATTAAAGAGCCGTATGATTGCTGTTTTGGGCTAATAAGTAACACATTTTTTACTTGATTGTTATGCATTTTTTTTATAATTTCTTCAACCCAGATTTTTAGTTCCGGAAAATACGAAACGTATATTTCAGGATCTAATTTAGGTAAAGTATCAGAATATACAGTCATAGGTGATACTAAAGGCATAGCATAAAACTGCATAAGGCTTCGGGCTGAAGGAGCAAAGCCTGAGATATAAGGTCCAAGACAGACAATATTGTTAAGCTTAGTGCAGTACTTTACAATATTAGCTAAATATTTAGGTTTAGTCCCATCAGTATAATAAACATTTAAAAGAAGCTTTTTCTCCTTAATGCCACCTTTATCATTAATAAGCTTTATTGCCTCTTTAAAACCTGTAAGCGATTCCTTAGCCGTATAATTATCAGTACCAATTACCATGGTAAGCTCATAATCATGCGCCTTTTTTACGCTTTTGGCACGGTCAACAGCTTTTTCTTCCTGAAATTCTCGATCAATTATTCTTTCATTACCTGCTAGCTCTTTCACAAAAATTACAGCTAAGACCAGTATAAGCATCATAATAATTACATTCTTAACCATGCTACTTACCCAATATCACGTTTACATAAATTATAAAACAACCCCTTGCGTGCAAGAAGTTCCTTAGGGCTGCCACTTTCTTCAACTTTGCCATCATTTAACACATATACTCTATCAGCTTGCATAATAGTTGATAATCTATGAGCTACTACTATGCGAGTAACTTTTAAAGAAGAAAGGTAATTGCAGATTTTATTTTGTGAAATATTATCTAAAGCACTCGTAGATTCGTCCATAATGATTACTTTTGGTTTCCCTACTATTGCTCTGGCAATTAAAATACGTTGCTCCTGTCCACCTGAAATAGTATCAGGTGTGACTACTGTATGAATCCCCATAGGCATAGCTTTAATATCATCTAAAAATGCTGCTCCCTCTAGGGCATCTAAGGCATCATTTATGGTGTAATTGGTACCTATTAAGATATTATCGGCAACGGTACCTGCAAAAATCTTATCATTTTGTAATATAACGCCTAAGTTTGCTCGAATACTTCTTTTATTTACTGAGGAAATTTCATAATTATCAAAAAGTACCGTACCACCTGACGCCCCTTCAAAACCAAGGATTATTCTTAAAAGCGTACTTTTACCAGCGCCGGAAGGACCTACAATAGCAATAAATTCCCCACTTTTTGCTTCAATGTTTATTTTATTTAAGGCATAATTTTCAGTATTCGGATAGCGGTAAGAGACATCAATACATGAAACATTACCTTTATAAGAGACAATGTTTGGTAGATTATCACTATCCTCTACCTCACCTTTTAAGAGAGGATAAATGCGGTCATAACTAGGCTTAATAGCAAGCAAAGTCCAAAAACCTGAGCTAATGCTTAATATTCCTCCCTGAAAACTCCCAAAAGCTGTCATAAAGGCCATAAAGACGCCAACACTTAAGGCTTTTTCTGAAAATGTGCCACTTGCAAGAAGGTAAAAACACACTGTTACCAGACTTGGAAAAGCCAAAGAAACGACTTTTTGGATAGCGGCATAACGGCCAACGATAAAACCTAGTTTTTGGTATTGCCCAAAATCTTCCATAAACCTTGCTATTACTCTTTTACCTGCAAATGCTGCTCTAATTTTACTGACAGCATCAATAAACTGCGTTAGCACAGCACCGATTTGACCATTAAGGTTAGCTCTTTGGCGTAAAGGTTTATAGCTAATAAGCGATAAGATAAAAAATACCAGCGCATAAATTAATACTGTCCCTACCCCGATAACTGCCATTGTTGGGCTATAGTAAAACATCATAACCACGCTTGCCAAAGCAAATACGCCACCTGTAAACTGCCCTGAAATTACTTTAAAGATACTCTCTTGAATATCATTAGCTAAACTTAAACGATTAGCTAAATCACCTCGCTCATAATGAACCAGATCACTTATCTTTAAACTTAATACCTTATCATAAAGTGCCGCCTCAAAGCGTTCATATTGCTTTACACTAAAAAATAGCATCACAATTTGAGGTATAATAACTATTACGCTATGAATAAGCGTTACGATAAAGACTATTAAGGCAATTTCCACAAGCCCCTTTAAATTTCCTAAAGGAATTAACACATTTACCATATACTGCGTGGCTAATGGCATAACAGCACTTAAAAGCGCCCCTAAAATACCTACTAGAGCAACTATGCCAAATACGCCTTTAGCATGACTTAACACAAAACGTAAAAGACCAAGTTTAGTGGTAATATCTTCCTTAAAAGTTTCATAAAAGTTTATAGCCGTTAGCTCAATGTTAGCAATATCAGAAGCTTTTAAAGGGTATTTATTATTACCTAACATGTAATAAGAATTGCGTCCCTTTAGATAAAGAGCTATAGCTACTAGATCATCGCTGTTATTTTCTTTGCTGTTTTCTTCTATGGTGTCTGCTTTTACGTCTGTTTGATTAGCTGTATTTTTTTCTTTCAGGTGCATAAAAGCCAAGAGAGGCAAGGAAGTGTCTTTATAAAAATCCTCAGGTAAATTTACCAGGCGATAGCGTAAATTAACCTCTTTAATAAAGTTTAGCGCTATAAAGGGGAGCGTTTTATTTTTTAAGACGGTTGGCTCTTGGGTAAAAGAGAAATGATAATACTCTTTTAAGTTAGCCAAGGCAAGTTTTAAAGTATCAAGTCTGGCAACCTTGGTCGATGCATTTTTTAAGTTATCCTGCGGTAAAAAGCCTGCAACTGCGCCAATCTGGGCAATTTGCTCATTTAACGCAAAATTTGCTAATTGCTCATTTTGAGTAATATTATCTAATCTAAGCTTAAATTCCTTATTAGCATATTTGCCAATCCCCAAAACTAAGAGCTTTAAACCTTGCTCAAAAGAAATATCAGCGTAATTATCGATAAAGTATTCCTTGCCCCACTCATGCTCAAGTTTATCAAGGAACATATAAAGCACTTCTAAAGGGGAATAAGTGTTATCTTCTTTGGTGCTTGCTTGCGCTATTACCTCATAACTTAACTCATATTTTATGCTATCAAGTTCCAGTCTTTGAGATTGTGCAAGTGGTAACAGCACCTCACCTTGGTGCAGAGAGCATACTTTAAATCTTTTAATAAAGTTATCTTTATCATCATAAAAATCTAAAAATAACCCTACCTCGCCACTTTCGATGCGCTCAATAGATGAAAGCCTGATACTTTGATTTTCTTTATACCTCATCTTTATTATCCTCAAGACTCATCATCTTTTTGTAAACGCCATTTTTAGCCATAAGCTCATCATGTGTGCCCTGCTCGGCGATTTGCCCTTTATCTAAGACTATTATTTCATCGGCATCTCTTATCGTACTTAAGCGATGCGCCACAATTACTGAGGTTACTTTTCTTCTTCTAATAGCCTTATCGATTTGCTCCTCGGTAATTGGATCAAGGGCGCTTGATGCCTCATCAAAAATCATAAGTGGCGTATTATAGGCAAGGACTCTGGCAATTTCTAATCTCTGTCTTTGCCCACCTGAGAAATTGCGCCCTCCTTCTGCCACATTTTGACCTAATATTGAGCCTTTATTAGCCAAATCCTGCATCATGCAGGAATCTTTTAAAGCATCATAAAGACCTTGCGTTTCATAGTGCTTAGCAAAGATCGTTAAATTATCAGCAATGCTCCCTGAGAACATACTTATTGACTGATCAACTATGCTTACTACCAAGTAAAACTGCTCGGCAGTATAATCGCTATAAGGATGAGAATTTAAGGTAATCTCACCACTTGTTGGGCTTATTATACCGGCAATAAGTTTGGCAACTGTTGATTTACCAGAACCTGATGGTCCTACTATGGCAACTCTTTTACCAGGAAAAAGCTTTAAATTAAAATCCTTTAAAATTAGTGGCTCACTGCTTGCGTACTTAAAACTTACATTTTTAAGTTCTAATTGGGCGCTATCAGTTACTAACTCCTCATCGCAATATTTTTTACTCTCGCAAAATACCCCTTTAGCATCATAAGAGTAGACATCTTTAATACGCTCAATATCAGCTTTCATGGTAGTAAGCTCAGCACTTGAAAGTAAGAGTGCGGTAAACGGAGCAACAAAGCTACTACTAAGAGTCTGAAAAGCAAATAAACCACCAACGGTTAATTGACCATTTATTACCAAATATGTGCCATACACTAAAATACCAAAAACTCCCAGAGCCTGTATTAAAGCAGGAATAAGGTTATAGTAGGTAGTAAAAACCTCAAATTCTAATTTTTTAGAGTTATAAAGCGTTAAATTATCAAGCCATTTAGTAAATATCGCATTTTCTCTTCCTGAGGTTTTTAAGCTTTCAATGGAGCCAAGGCCGCTTAAAATAGCATTTACCATCTTAGTTTCAAGCGATAATAAGCTTTGGTTTATAATCTGCCTTTTATGAATCAAGATAAATAATAAGCCAATATCGATTAGAGCAAAGATAATACTTAAAACCGTAAGCTCTAAACTAAATGAAAGCATTAGTATTAAAAAGAAAATTGACGTAAAAAATTTTACGAAATTCTCTGCTAATACCCCAAAGGCAGTGGCTGCAACTTTAGTATTTAAGGAAATTCTCTGCTGAATATCGGCATTACCACGCTGTAAAAAGAAGTTTATCGGAAGCTTAAAAAGGTAATCGAGCATATAAAGCGTGCGATTTATCCCAATTTGCAACTGCCCTCTTCTAAGCGCTAAATCAACAATATACGTTAAAAATATTTGTAAGATTATGGCCATTAAAAAGCAATAAACTATATTTACTGTCCAATCAGAACCATCTACTAGCACATAATCTACATATGTTTGCATAAGGGCAGGAACGGCAAGACCTGGCAGCACCAACAGCATGCCACCCCAAATAACTAGGGCAAGTAAACCTTTAAAGCTTGTGAGCATACCAAACATGGTACTAAGCACGCCTTGCGGTTTATTATTTTTTATAAAATCTTTAGTGGGGGTAAAGGAAAGCAAGACGCCTGTGAAACTTTTTTCAAATAACTCTCGGTCTACGACTCTCGGTCCCATGGCAGGGTCATTTATGTAAAAATACTTACCATCTTTACTTTGCCCTTCATAGACTACGTAATGACAAAACTCCCAAAATAGAATGCTCGGTCCTTTAAAATTTGGTAAATCCTCAATATCTACCTGATAACCCGATGCCTCAAGTCCATAACTTTGGGCTGCTTTAACAATCAACGAAGCTTTAGAGCCGTTACGACTTACGCCACACTCAAAGCGCAGTTTCTCTAATGACTCAAAACGTCCATAATACCCTAAAACCATCGCAAGTGAGGCGGCACCACACTCTGTTGCCTCCATTTGTAGTACCACAGGAGTTTTATAGCGCATCAGCTTTTTCCTCTTGCGATTTTTTGGAGGTAAATAATTCTTTTAAAGCTGGGATTATATATGATATTGGTGAGCGATAATCGACATCAATAATAATATCGCCATATACACCATTTTTTAATTCTTCGTTTTTACTGTTTTTTCCAGTCCAGGCAAAGCCTGAGCTTGAATCATCGGGAATTAACTCAAGCTCAACCCTTGTTACCACATCTTTACCTGCAAATTTGCGTGCCAATGATTCATTTACCAGCTCAGCTACTACCGCATCATAATTTAAAGGAACCTCTGACACATCACGCACCACAGCTTTGACAAAGCCATGTTTTGCGCTCGGAAAACCGCTTGGTGAGAAAAAGGCACGCATGCCATTTTTTATGCGCTTACCATCTTCAATAGGCACAAAAGCAACCAGATATATTCCCCCTGAAATATCAGAGGCAACCAGTGCAATGCGATCACCTGTGGTTACAAAATCGCCGTGTTCTTTAAAAACTTCAATAACTTTACCTGTAGAGGCTGCTGTTACCCAAAATGCCTCATTGAAAATATATTCTGCTATATTATTGGCTCGCTCTTTTTCTTCAAGTTTTTGGGTAAGCTCTATCAGCTTCTCCTCACCTTCCCAAATTAAGTTTTGCATAGTGCTTTGCGAGTCAATATTTTGCATAATAAGAGAAGAATGAGAATGCTCCGTTTGCACAGCCTCATCTAATGTGCGGTAATATTCAAGTTTGGAAACTACCCCTTTAGCTAAAAGATCTTTATAAGATGTTAACAACTCTTTAACTCTCTCTCTACTAAGTAGTGTTTCCTTATCAAGTCTGCTTAACGCCTCGCTTTTAATTTTTTCTTGTGCTAGACGATATTCAATAAGTTTTGCATGCCCCTCTTTTAATACGACGATTTCTTTAGCTAAAGCTCGATATTCTTCCTGGGCGTTTTTAATACGTGAGATAATTTCAGGATTATAAATCTGTCCTACTACCTGCCCTATCTGTAACTTTGATCCTGCTTCAATATTAAGGTATTTTAACGTGCCATTATTAGGTGCTACTATTGGGACTACTCCATCAGAGAGAAGCGTAATGCCAGGAACTTTTATACTTTCTGTTATGCGCCCAAATATTCCCCAAAATAATACTGTGCAAAGCATTATGCTAATGCTTAATAAGATTAACCATGAATAGGTAAAACGAATTTTTGTAAGCAGATGCAAATCTGTGTTTTGAGATAGGTTTGCTAAGGCTTTTTCAGAAAATTTTATGGCCATAAAGATTCACTTTGTTATTTTTTTAACTTTTTAGAAATTCCTCTTTCACATCCTTTAACAACTCTGCTAATAACTGCTTAGCACGATGCACTCTTACCTTTACAAGCCCCTGATTTATTCCTAATTGCGCACTGATTTGCTCGCCAGAGAGTCCTGATACTTTACTTAAAATATAGCATTCACGTAATTCTTCAGGAATACGATTTAAAGCATCTACCAACTTATGGCGTAAATAGACAATATCATCAACGTATGGCTGATTTAAAGGAGCATTCTCATCCTCTACATGATCAAACTCATCAGTTACCTGCATGATTTTATTTTTTCTGAAAGCATCAATTCGAAGATTACGAGCAGTCTGATAAGCAATGCCACTAATGCTATCACAAAAAGAATATTCGGCACGTCTTTGCCATATGCGCACAAAGGTCTCCTGCACTAAATCACAGGCATATTCATATGACTCACCATTAGCCACTAAGTAATTAGTAAGTTTTGGGGCGATTTTCTGGTAATATTCCGTCATTTCCTGTTGAGTAATCATATTTATCTCCGAAAAGTAAAAAAATGCTTATCGTTGTATTTCTTTCTTGTATCTTTATTACTACTTAATTTTTATGTTACCTATCTTTTTACGTAATTCTTATTCTAGCAAAAAATACACAAAACCATACAAATTACCTTCTTAAGTTTGGCAATCTTGACTAATAATTTTTATGATTTTTGTAGCATATCAAATTTTACGTTACATTTTTTAATTGCATAAAGTATCTGCTATATACCTTTGCTTATAAATCATCTAATGCATAAGCCATTGCTTATTTTGATATTCAGCTAAAAGTTTTTGACAGATATAATAAAGCATGACGCAATCATTTAATGCTCTATGCGCACCTTGCGTTTTAATATTAAAGAAATTAGCAATAGTGGTTTGTTTATGGTTTGGTAAGTGCGGGAGTAATTTTTTTGCGATAGGCAAAACATCAATTATTTCATTAGTAAGCTCCTTTTGCCCTAACTTTACCAAGTTATAATTAACAAACCCTTTATCAAAACCTACGTTATACCCCAAAAGCGGGTTATTTGCGACAAACTCTAAAAAATTCCCTAAAGCATAACCAATATTTGGGGCATCTTTTACCATATCATAAGTTATCCCATTAACACGCATCGCCTCTGGACTAAGGCGGTTTTTAGGTTTTATAAGCGTACTAAAAGTATCGACAATTTCACCATTAATAACCTTTAAAGCGCTAATTTCTAAAATATCGCAATACTCCTTTTTAAAGCCTGAGGTTTCAATATCAAAAATCACAAAGTCTTTTAATAATAATCGTTTCATGTCTTACTCTTTATTTCTGTTATGTGGTGCTGTTTGTTTTGCTGTTT
Organism: uncultured Succinivibrionaceae bacterium; assembly: GCA_944393045.1. Classification (GTDB taxonomy): domain Bacteria; phylum Pseudomonadota; class Gammaproteobacteria; order Enterobacterales; family Succinivibrionaceae; genus HGM20899. The sequence goes on from CALXYT010000034.1 coordinate 9,777, forward strand.
TACTTTCTGGTATGTTTGGCTTTGTTGCTTTTTCTGTAAGCTAGCGTATTTTCTAAAAAATTACCAGCAAAAATTCTTAAAAAACATCCTTGCGCACTAAACTTTTACTGATTTTTTTTCTTCTTATTATTACATAAGAAAGATACTACTTTTACTAAAAACTTATTCTTAAAAAAGAGTCCCTTAGAGTATAATCATACTTTCATAAAACTTTTTGTAGGCAAAAAAGAATAAGGTGAGAATTTTATGCTTGGAGAAGAGAGTTTTTTAATTAATGAGCAAACAACAAAACCTATTTATAAAAACCTTTTTGGTTGTAGTTTATCTTTAAGTATTAGCGATTTAACTCAAAAACAAAATCTTTCAGTTATTATCACCTCTAATACTAATCAAGCTTTAGTACTTGAAGATGAATTATCGTATCTGCTTGGCAAAGAAAATATTTGGTATTTTCCTGATTGGGAAACCTTGCCTTACGATACCTTCTCCCCTTATCAAGACATTATTTCACGACGCTTAGAAATTCTTACAAAAATCTCATGCTTAAAAAATGCCGTTATTATTTTAAGTGCCTCTTGTGCTCAAACAAGAATTGCCCCAAAAGAATTTATAAGCCAAAATGCTCTTACTTTTAAATGTGGTGAAAAACTTGATGTAACGCTTTTTACTAAAAGCTTAATTGAAAGTGGGTATAGCCAAGTAAAACAGGTGCTTGAACATGGCGAATTTGCTGTTCGAGGCTCAATAATAGATCTCTTCCCAATGGGGGTAAACACCCCATTTAGAATAGATCTATTTGATGATGAAATAGATACTATTGCAACTTTTGATTTAGAAACGCAACGCTCACTTAAACCAATTGATGCGATAAATATTTTACCTGCTCATGAATTTCCTACCGATGAGGAAAGTATAAATCTCTTCAGGCGCAATTACCGCAATGTCTTTAAGCCTGCTGATTTATCAAAACATAATATTTACCAGCAAATATCTAAAAAAAATCTACCTGCTGGTATTGAGTATTATTTGCCATTATTTTTTGAGAAAACTACTACGATTTTTGAGTATCTACCTGAAAATAGTCGCATTATCTTATGCGATGTGACTGATGATATTCTTAAAAACTTTTATAATGATGCTTATGAAAGATCATTACGCAATCTTAATAATCCTGACCACCCGGCGCTTGAAGTTGGGGAATTGTTCTTATCAGCCGAATCTTTTACCTTAAAGCTTGCTAAATTTAATACTATTAAGCTTTTTAGTTATGATACTGTAACTAAGGCTGCTTCTTTAAAAACAAAAGCTCTGCCTCCTTTAGCGCTTAATCACGATAATAGTAATTTAACCTTGAATCTGGAAAACTTCCTTGCGTCTTTTAAGAAAAAAGTACTCTTTACTGCAATATCGGAAGGGCGAAAAACCATTATTCATGATTTACTTTATAAAAAATTTAAGTTAGTAGAGCTAACAAACATCAGAGAGTTCTTTACCTCCTTTCAAGATAAACTTGCCCTCTGCGTGGCACCTTTTATTGAAGGGGTTGAAACTGATGATTTTGCCGTTATTACCGAGGCTGAGCTTTTAGGAGCATCTTATACTAAACGCCAAAAAAGAAGTCATGCACGCAATATAAATCCTGATGCCATTATTAAGAATTTAGCTGAGCTATCTATTGGTGATTTTGTGGTGCATGAGCAATATGGTATTGCTAAATACCTTGGTCTTGAAACATTAACTATCGATAAATTAAAGGCTGAGTTTGTAAAACTTGAATTTGCGCAGGAAGCAAAACTTTTTGTGCCTATAACATCACTTCATGTTTTATCACGATACCTTGGTAAAGAGCAGGCAACACTTACCAAACTTGGTAATGATTCCTGGAAAAAAGCTCGTGCCAAAGCGCTTAATAAAATAAAAGATGTGGCCGCATCTTTACTTGATATTTACGCTAAACGTGCTGTTAAAAAAGGTTTTGCATATAAAATAAATCAAACTGACTACCAAGCTTTTGTCCAAGGCTTTGGTTTTGAGCCGACTGAAGATCAAGAAAAAGCTTTTAATGCCGTAATTGAGGACATGACCTCCGATAGACCTATGGATCGCCTAATTTGCGGTGATGTAGGTTTTGGGAAAACTGAGGTTGCGATGCGTGCAGCTTTTATAGCTGCAAGTAACTCTAAACAAGTGGCAATCTTAGTTCCTACTACCATTTTAGCTGATCAGCATTATGAAAACTTCAAAGAACGCTTTGCTAAAACACCAATTGAAATAGCCTCCATCTCAAGATTTAATACCCCTTCTGCCCAAAAGAAAGTACTTGAAGCAACTAAAGAGGGCAAAGTTGATATTTTAATTGGTACGCATAAGCTTTTAAGTAAAACTTTAAAGTTTAAAGATTTAGGGCTGCTAATTGTTGATGAAGAGCATCGTTTTGGGGTAAGCCAAAAAGAGCGTATTAAAGAAATGCGTGCAGAGGTTGATATTTTAACTATGACCGCAACCCCTATTCCAAGAACACTGAACTTAGCGATGAATGGGATACGTGATTTAACTATTATTGCCCAGGCTCCTGCTAAAAGACTGGCGGTGCGAACCTTTGTACATGAATATGATGATTCCCTTATTAAAGAGGCTATTTTACGTGAGCTTAAACGTGGTGGACAGACCTACTTTTTACACAATGATGTAAATAGCATCGTTAAAAAAGCGCAGGAATTGTCGGAATTACTACCTGATGCAAAAATTGCCATAGCTCATGCCCAGCTCCCTGAAAAAGAACTTGCTCGCATCATGCATGATTTTTATCATCAGAGAATAAACTTATTGGTATGCTCAACTATTATTGAAACAGGTCTTGATGTACCAACTGCAAATACCATTATTATCGACAGAGCTGATAAACTCGGACTTGCGCAGCTTCATCAGTTGCGAGGACGCGTTGGTAGATCGCATCATCAGGCTTATGCTTATTTATTAACTCCACCATTAAGTTCTTTAAATCCAGATTCTAAAAAACGTCTTGATGCCATCTCCAGCCTTGAAGAACTGGGCTCTGGCTTTGTTCTAGCAACTCATGACCTAGAAATTCGAGGTGCAGGTGAAATCTTAGGTTCTGAACAATCAGGGCAAATTGAGGGTATTGGCTTTAACCTTTATACCGAAATGCTTGATGAGGCGATTGAAGCTCTTAAGGAAGGTAAAGAAATTACAGAAGAGACCTTCCAAAATAATATCACCTCCATAGAGCTTCATATTCCAGTACTCTTCCCTGAAACCTATATTTTTGATGTAACAACAAGACTTGCACTTTATAAACGACTTTCCTCAGGAGTAACTCTTGATGAGGTAGAAGATTTTAAAGCAGAGTTAATTGACAGATTTGGGAAACTGCCGGCTGAGGCACAAAACCTAATTGATGTTGCCAAATTAAAACTTATCGCAAAAAAACTTGGCATAACTAATATTGATTTAAATGCTAAATATGGCTCTATTACCTTTGGCTCAAAAATTAACGTAAAATTTGAATATTTAACTAATCTTATTGGCACTCGCTTTGATGAATTTAGACCTGATGGTCCAAAGGGTTTAAAAATAATTCATCCAACAAGCTCTTATGCCGAAAGATTGGATTTTATGAAAAACCTTCTTAATGAAATGCACGCAAATTATGAAGAGGTAGCAGAATAATGACTTTTACCGCTAAAGCTTTTATTGTTAAGAACTTAAAAAAAATAACCTTAGCGCTTTCTGTAAGTACTTTTTTACTTACAGGTAGCGCTTATGCTATACCATACCTTGATAAAGATAAAATTACCCAGGCAAGAAAAAATCTTGATTTAGAAAAAATGCGCGCAGATGCCAAAGCTAATCCTAAAGCTAATGATATAGCATCTTTTTGTATGCGCATGACTAAATTCAGGTTAGGCAGTAGCTATAAACTTGAGGTTACCGATAAAAGAGTACCTGAAAAACAAGCAATAGCTGGTAGTTATACCATTGTTGGAACTGCTAAAAAGGAGGATGAAACATTAAGCTTTGTTTGCAAGGCTGATTATGATGCTAAAAATCATACCACCTTAAAGGAATTAAAACTTTATCAAGTAAAAGCCATCCCCCAAAAAAGCAGCAAGCAATAAGGCTTTAGAATTTATTCTAGGTAGATGTAGGGATTTTGGTTGCTTTGGTAGTACGATTGGAAGTTTAGGAGAGTGAATTTTTATCTCCCTCTTTATATTCTTCTTTCTATCTTCCTCTCTTTTTTTCATGAAAAATTTCCCCCCAAGATGCAAGACTCCTCTTTTATCCTGCGTTTTTTCACTCCTTTGCCGTTTTTCTTACTCATTTTGGGCTACAATGAAAAGTGCTTACAGTAAATTTTTATTGAGGTTTATATGCATTTACATTATTTACCAGTTGATTTACATACTCATACCTTAGCATCAGATCATGCTTATAGCACCGTTTTTGAAAATATTATGGCTGCTAAAAATAAAGGCTTACAAATGATTGCTATAACTGATCATGGTCCAAAAATGGCTGATGCTCCTCATTATTTTCATTACTATAACCAAAAAGCTATTCCTAATATTGTAAATGACCTTATTGTTCTTAGAGGTATTGAAGCAAACTTCCTGCGCCATGGTGAAACTGACTGTTCCCCTGCTCTTTATAATACCCTTGATATAGTAATTGGGGCATGTCACCCTCATGTCTTAGAAGGTACAAGTTTTGAGGAAAACACCGATATTATTATAAAAATCATTCAAGATCATAAAGTCGATATTCTTACACATTTAGGAGATCCATTATTTCCCAAAGACCATGAGGCAATTATTAGTGAGGCAGTAAAACACAATGTAGCAATTGAAATTAATTCCTCAAGCGGTGTTACCTCACGCTTAGGAAGCACCGATAACTGCATAAAAATCGCAAAGCTTTGTAAAAAATATAATGCCTTGGTATCTGTTAATAGCGATGCGCATTTTTGTACTAATGTAGGAGCTTTTGATCATGCCTTTAGCATCTTGGAGAGTGCGCAAATTGAAATTTGTGATGTGCTGAACTCAAGTCCTTTAAAAGTATTAAACTTTTTAAAAGAACGAGGTCATAATATTAGTAGTGTGCTTTTTGAGTATGCTGATAATTTACCAAAAATCAGGTACTAAGTAGAAACGTTAGAGGATTGTTAGGTTTAATACTTGGTTAAGTCTGGTAAATAACAAAGATAATTTAAGGAGGTTTGCACCTCCTTAAATTTATGGTTTACATTAGCCTAAAGTTGCAGCAACTTCATCACTAATCTGACCGTTATGGTAAACTTCCTGAACATCATCAAGATCTTCAAGGTAATCTACCAACTTCATAAATGATTCTGCATGATCGGCATCAACATCAGCATCAGTAGAAGCAATCATAGTTACTTTTGATTCAACATATGGAATCTTAGCATTATCGATAGCATCAAGTACGCTACCGAATGTTTCTGGAGTAGTATAAACATCGATTGAACCATCATCGTTAGTTACTACATCATCAGCACCTGCTTCAAGAGCAATTTCCATAATCTGCTCTTCATCGCCCTTCTCAAATGAAATAATACCTTTCTTAGAGAATAAATAGGCAACTGAACCATCAGTACCAAGATTACCACCAAACTTTGAGAAAGCATGACGAACGTCTGATACTGTTCTCTTACGGTTATCGGTCATGCATTCTACGATAAATGCTGTACCACATGGACCGTAACCTTCATAAGTAATGGTTTCTAATTCAGCACCGTCAGCACCACCTGTACCACGTTCAATAGCTCTATTTACAGTATCACGAGTCATGTTCTGTGATAGAGCAGCTGCTACTGCCGCACGTAAACGAGGGTTAGAGTTCTGATCAGCACCACCTAAACGTGCCGCTGTTGTGATTTCACGAATAAGCTTAGTAAATACTTTACCACGCTTTGCATCTTGGGCAGCTTTACGGAATCTAATATTCGCCCACTTACTATGTCCTGACATAAATACTCCAAATATGGATTAAAAATTTAATATTTTACTTTTCAATATCGGTAACGTTAATGGCAAGTTCTTCTAATGCCTGAGCATTTGCAAGACTTGGAGCATCAGTCATTAAACATGCTGCAGCTGTAGTCTTAGGGAATGCAATAACATCACGAATATTATCAGTACCTGTTAATAACATGGTTAAACGATCTAAACCAAATGCAAGACCCGCATGTGGCGGAGTACCATACTTTAACGCATCAAGTAAGAAGCCAAACTTCTCACGTTGTTCATTCTGATTAATGCCTAATACTTCAAATACGGCCTGTTGCATTTCATTTTTATGAATACGCACAGAACCGCCACCTACTTCATAGCCATTGATTACCATATCATAGGCATCAGCATAAACACTGTATGGATCTTTCTTAAGCTCTTCTGGAGTAGCATTGCTTGGAGCAGTAAATGGATGGTGCATAGCGGCAATAGTGCCATCTTGATTTTCTTCAAACATTGGAAAATCGATAACCCATAATGCCTTAAAGCCATCATTTACTAAACCTAAATCTTTAGCAGCTCTTAAACGTAAAGCACCTAAAGCAGTTGATACTACTGTCCCCTTAACATCTGAACCAAAGAAGATAATATCACCAGCTTTTGCGCAAGTTCTCTCTAAGATACCCTTAATCATATCTTCTGTTAAGAACTTGGCAATTGGAGACTGTACTGAAGAGGCAACTTTCGCATCGTCATGAACCTTCATCCAGGCAAGCCCCTTTGCGCCATATACACTTACAAACTTAGTGTATTCATCGATAATCTTTCGAGTAATCTTTTCTGCGCCACCAGGGATTCTTAAAGCTGCAACACGACCATGTGGATCATGTGCAGGAGACTTAAATACGGCAAATTCAGTATCTTTTACTATATCTGCTACATCAACAATTTCAGTATCGATACGTAAATCAGGCTTATCAGAACCAAAACGTCTCATAGCCTCATCGTAAGTCATTACTGGGAAGACTCCTAAATCTACACCGTTAATCTCAAGCCATAAGGCACGAATCATCTCTTCCATGATTTCCTGCACATCTTTTGCAGTCATAAAAGAAGTTTCAATATCAATTTGGGTAAATTCAGGCTGTCTATCAGCTCTTAAATCTTCATCACGAAAACACTTAACAATCTGATAATATCTATCAAATCCTGACATCATCAATAACTGTTTAAATAGTTGTGGAGATTGTGGAAGTGCATAGAACTTACCATGGTGAATACGGCTTGGTACCAAGTAATCACGGGCCCCTTCTGGAGTTGCTTTACAAAGCATTGGGGTTTCAGTATCTAAAAAGCCGTGCTTATCAAGAAAGTTTCTTACAAAACCTGTGATTTTTGCTCTAGTCTTGAAACGAGCTAACATTTCAGGGCGACGTAAATCAATATAACGATATTTTAAACGCTGCTCTTCCGTGTTTTCTTGATTAAAATCTAACGGTAAAGGTTCGGAACGGTTGATAATTTCAATGCCTGTAGCACAAATCTCAACGGCACCAGTTCTCATCTTATCATTTACTTGTGATTGAGGACGAGCCTTAACAATACCTTTAACCTTAATACAAAATTCATTACGTAAACCTGAGGCAATCTCATGCGCTTCTTCATAATCAGGGTCAAAATATACCTGTACAATCCCTTCTTTATCACGCATATCAATAAAAATAAGACCGCCTAAGTCGCGGCGACGATTCACCCAACCACATAGAGTAACTTCTTGATCAAGATTCTCTAAGGAAACATCACCACAATATATTGTTCGCATCGACATATATATACCTATAGCGATTAAACACTATCGCAAAAAAATGTAAAACCTGTTACTTTTTACCTATGCAAAAAAATTATTAGGTCTTACCAACAAAATAACTTATTCAAAATTAGCATTATAGCAAAACTACTCCTAAAACTTAATACAAATTTATCATAACCTAAGGAATCAAAAGTAAGTTCTTTCGATTACGGTAAAAATATGAACTTTTTAGCAAGTTGTGAAATAGTAAAGCTTTAAGTGACTTTAGGTCGCCTTGAGAAGGACTGTGTAACTTTGAGTAACTTAAAAAACGCTATTTTAGATCAAAATAACAAATAATTTTTTAAAAATTACTATTACATTGAAATTTAAAAATGATACCAGTATGATGTTAATATATGTATAATATTTGACAATACTTTATAAGTATAAAAAAAGATAACAGACCATTAAAACTTATGCCTACAGGCCATATTTATGCAGTAAGCTTAAGTTTAAACATCAACAAATAAACATTAGGATTTGAAGTGTCTCAGCACATAAGAAGGATTCTTGAACAATGCTATAGTCTAAATGCTAAACATCATGATTTACAGACTATGGTAGTTTCATTTTCAGATCAGGCCGAGGTGAGATCTGATTTTGAGACATTTTGCAAACAAAAAGGATTTGAAAAATCGATACGCATCGAGCTTACACCTTTTGATGTCTATGCTCCCCTTGCGCCTATTGTGTACATTATTAAGGCACTCTTAGCCCAGCAGAATTTGCCTATTGACGCTATTGCTAATATTCTGCATCTTGAACAATATGAAAAGCAAATTTTGCTTAACATGTTCCAGAATTCAAGTTCTATCAGAAGCTTTTATATGCCATCTGACCTTGAGTATCTCAAATCAAGGATGCGCAAACATATAAACTCTATTCTCTATCACCTATTAAGTAATAGTGAAACCACTATGATAGGTGTTAGTAATTTACAGTATTTAGGACATAGCTCCTTAGAGTTCCTTTACGATATCATTAAACCTGAAAATCGCGATCCTAACTCCTTCTTTTTTGATAGCTTACAAGATCCTGAACATCAGCAAACAAAAATCCGGAATCTATTTGCAGAATACCGTGATGAAAACTTTGGCGTTCAATTAAAAAACAAGCCCAACGCTATTTTTATGCTTAGTTTCTCCACTGAAAACATGCCAACCGAATGGCTTGATTGGGAAAACAAGTTAGAACGCATCTGCACTCTTATTCGCCCTGAAGATTCTGAATTTGGATTTGCTACTGATAATACTAAAAATCAATGGCCGACACTTGATTATCAGTTAAAAGAAATTACCAACATTGATGAGGCAATTAACCATTGCCGCATCTTACTGAACTTCTTTTGCAGCAACGAGGTTATTCGCTTAAGTCAAATCTGGCTTAAAAAGTTAAAACTTTCTAAAAACCGTGAAAGTATTACTAATGATTATGAACTTCAGCTCTATCACCTGATGGGTAGAGCGCAGCTTTATAATCATGAATATGAAGATGCGCTAATCTCCTTTGATTTGATGTATGAAAAAGCGCAAAATGCCAATGATAACGATGATGCATGTACCGCCTACATTGAGCTTGCTTATACTCATATGTTCCGTGCTGACTTTGAGTCGGTATTATACTTTGCGGAAATGGCAGCGCATTTAGCAGAGCTAAGCATGAATTTACGCTTAGACGCTATCTCTAAATTCTGTCTTTTTGTGGCATACGACAGATCAAGTATTCGCTTTGGGTTCCATAGTATTGTAAGTCTTTTAAGTAATCTTGAACGACAAGATTTATTAAAAGAGCAAACATATGTCTTACGCAATACCTTTGCGCAAATTGAATTAGACCAAAATATCACTTTATCAACTGCTCTTGAATATGCCAATAAAGCAGTAGGCATTTCCTCAAGATGTGGTATTGGGCATGAACTCGCCGCCTCTAACCACTGCCGTGGTATTGTGCTCTTTATGCTTAAACGTATTCCTGATGCCCTACATGCTTATCGTTTGGCAGAAGAGCAATATAATTCCATTGAGGTACCAATTGAATTAACACATGTGTATAACTCTATTGGCTTTTTACTAAATGAAACCGAAGATTATCCACATGCTCATGAGTACTACTTAAAAGCATTACGTAATTCTATTAAGCTTAATGATTATTCTGAAATTACCATTACCCTTTATAACTTAGCTCATTTATATTCTCGTAGTGGTAAATTTAAAGAATCATTACATACCCTAAATATCTTACAAGAGGTAATGTCTATTAGAGGAACTTATAAATTACCGTTCCATAATGTGCATCATATTATCCTCTCTAAAGCTTTAGTGTATATAAACTTAGGGCAAACTAGTTTTGCAGAACAGATGATTAAGCGCAGTAATAACCTTTGTAGTACTGTGCCACTAAAGACAAAAGAGCTTTATTTATCACACTTAATGCAAAGTATTATTCATACTATTAACAACAATAAATCAAAAGCTCTTGATCTCTTTAATAAAGTGCAAACAGGTATTGAGAATGCTAATTTCTCACAACAAGAATACGTATTATTCTACCTTTTTGCGATACGAATTTTTGCGCATTTTGATTGCTTTGAGAAGCGTTATCGTTACTTTAGACAAGGTATAGATTACGCCCTTAAAAATCAGCTCTTTAATAGCCAAAAACTTCTTATTAACACATGGATGAATAGAACTAACCTTTATGAAGGTTATGACTCTATTGAAATGCCAGTATCGGAAATCAACCAAATTATTCCATTAGTTGATCAAGAAAGAAAAGTTAATGTGTTATGGAAACAGGTGCATGAAATGCGCTTAATCTCCATGCTTCATAACTTTAGTTTAAACGTACAAACTTACGAACAGCTCGCAGCTGAAACATTACGTCTGCTTTCCTCCCACTTTAATATTAACGGTGGGGTGATATATTTTGTGAACCCTGAAAAAAATTCCAGTACCTTAATTAAAGAGTTCAATACCTCCAAAAATAATTTTAATAACTTTAATTATGCTAAATTACAAAGTTTTATTAATAGCCATATTGATGCTGAGGTTCAAGAATATACCGATATAACTATTAAAAATGTAGATGTGCACCATTTAATAATCTATCCTCTTATCGATCAAGATACAGTTTTTGGGCAGATGTTACTCTTTACCTTTGAAAGAAAAACTGATTATCATCATGAGGAATTTGATTCTATTAACTTTATTGCCCAGCAACTTTCAAGTCAGCTTATTATGATGATTCAGCGTATCAAACTTATTAAAGTCAGTACTACCGATATGCTCACTGGTCTTTATAACCGTATGGAATTTCATAATAAGATATCTATGGCTATTAAATGCCTTAAACCTGATGAAGAAATTGCCCTTGGCTTTATCGATTTAGATAACTTTAAGTACTATAACGATAATTTAGGTCATGATGTAGGTGATAAGTTATTAGTTTGGTTTGCTCAGTTACTGGAAAACATTAAGACTCCTGGTGATATTGCTTGCCGTTGGGGTGGTGATGAGTTCTTATTACTTATGAATAACTGCTCAGCTCAAGAGGCACAGGTACGTATGCAAAATGTCCTTGATACCTTAAAGTCCAAGAATGGTTATTTAAAGGAAATCGAAAAGTTCTTAGGTAAAAAAGTTGATAATCTTCCACCAAAATACTACTTATCATGCTCTATTGGTGTAATGGATAGCTCCTCTTTAAAACGTCCATTTACTGATGCTGAACTTCTTACCCATGCCGACCAAGCACTTTATGAAGTAAAACGCACAGGTAAGGGTAAAGTACTTAACTTTGAGAATATGACTCATGAGGCTGATGATAAGATTATGGAGTCTAATCGTTAAAGTGATTGAGGCTTATTGAGTTTATTGGAGTTTCAGTTTAAAAGGGAAAATAGCTTGCGCTCTTTCCCCTTTTTCTTATATTTATTAACTATTTGTTTAGTCTGCTTATCTATACCTTCTAAGCTTTAGCAGCCCTCAGTAAAAAGAGTAATTTTTGGTGGGGTGTTTTTATCTTGAGCAATTTCGTACTTTAAAGAGCATTCTTCATATTTATACCCCTTTAAAATTAAATAGGCATAACTTCTTTTATCCTGAGCAGGCATAAAACAAAGAGCAACTTCACTATTAGCAGAATCACAGTCGTTTAAGAAACTATACTTCATGTATTCTACTGTCTTATCATCTCCTTGAGCATTACCAAACCCAGCCGTAAAGCCCTTAGCTTTAGCTATGGGGATATAAGGCATTCTCAAAAAATTTAAAATCTATTG
>CALXYT010000035.1 GCA_944393045.1 uncultured Succinivibrionaceae bacterium
GATTAACTAATACAATAGATTTTAAATTTTTTGAGAATGCCTTATATCCCCATAGCTAAAGCTTGGGGCTTTACGGCAGGGTTTGGTAAGCTCCTTGCAATCTTTACAAGAAATTTTAAAAACTTCTTGTAAAACCCAGTTGTATAGGCTACAATGGGATTAAGTTTTTTGATGCAAGTTTAAGCAAAAAAGTTATAAACGTTAAAAGCATCTGTTAAGAAAGCTTTTTGATTATTATAGATTTATTTAGTTTGTAATTTGGTTTCCATGTTCTTCTTAAAAGGAGTTTTTATTAAGGTTATTCTTATGAAAGCTCTAATTAAGAAATTCAAGTAACGTAAGGAAGGTAGAGCAATTTACCTTCTTTTTTAATTTCTAAAGATTACAAGCTAAAAATGCTATCCCCTACTTTATAAAAAATTTAGGTTATGGCTAAGCTTAAAAAGCTTTTTATTTATAGCTTATTTATTTTCTCACTGCCTTTTAATTGCTACTAACTAATAGCACTTTCTGTAGATTATTAAGAAAAATGTTTTATAAGAAAAATGTAACAACTCCTAAAAAGTTAATCTTTATAGGCTTTAGTAGCTTAAAAAATCCTTCATTACTAATTTAAGTATCAAAATAATCTGCTACTATGGACACAATATCTGATATCACCTATAAAATCCTAGTTCTTAAACAAGTTAAAGGAGTTGGGGCTGGGCGCATCATAAATAACATTCATGCCATTATTCATAAATCACCTGAAGAGGTTATAGCTCAGTTTCGGGGATATAACTTTGTTACCTCTCAAATCTTAAATGAATTTCACCATTATTATCAAATAGCACAAAAAGAAATCGCTTATGCCAAAAAGCATGATTTTAAAATCATATCTGTCTTAGATCCAGAATATCCAGGTAACCTAATTAAACAAAAGTTTATTTATAATAGCCTCTTATATGTAAAAGGAATTTTACCTAAACCTGATAAAAACTATGTAACAATCATAGGCAATAAAAAACACACCCCTACCTCTGAGATAATTGCCAAACGCATAACCGAAAGATTTGTCGGCATGGACTACTCAATTGTCTGTGGTGTAGAACGAGGTATTCAGGAAATAGCACAATATAGTGCCCAAAGAGTTGGTGGTCATGTTGTAGGTATTCTTCCTTGCGGGCTTAGTGGAATAAATAACAGCAAATACCATGAACTATCAAGAAATATCTTGGATAATGGAGGGGCTTTAATCTCAACATATAAGTATGAACAAGGACTTAATTCCTATAATCCTGCTACTAGAGATAACACTATGCTTGCTTTCTCTAAAACAGCTGTGTTAATAGAATCAGCATGGTTTCATAAAGACCTTGCTAACATAGGTACTATGCTTAAACTTAATAGACCTGTTTTTGTGGTACATCCTTTAGTAAAACAGCACCATGAAAATGCCCTGTATTGCTACGGTAGTAATATATTAACAACCTGCCCCGATAACGAAAGACTTAAAGCTTTAAACTTAAAAAAGACTGATGGCACTTTACTTAAAAACTTACATGTTCTCCGTTCCTATTATGATTATCCAATGATGCAGGAAGTCCTTAAAAACACGCATTTTACAGATAATCTATTACCAGAAGATGATTATTGTATGTTTGATGATATGTAGAATATGAAGTACTTGGAACTCCCGAGTTTGGAAGATGATTTCCCCCCCCCCTTATTCCATAAGGTAAATTCCCTATTTTTTCTATATTGATTTCTGACGTGAAAAACAGTGTGAATTTTTAAAATTTGCATAATATTTGACATCAATTTTTTTAATATGCTGTGAAATAGCAGTGAAATCAGCATAATATAAAGTAGGTTATATTAACCTTAAAGGACTACAAAATAACGATTATTTTTAAAATTTGTAAAAGAAAAAATGGAATTAAATATGGTTACATCTATGCCTGCTTGAGAGAGCCTGGAAGAGGAACCTTTCGTACATGCAATATTAAAAGCTATCCAAAAGTCGATAAGTTAAGGCAGAGAATCCTAATTTCGATAACATGACTCAGGACATCGTTGAGGACTTGAATCAAAATTCAGAAAAGAAAAATAACATAATTACTCAGACTGCTCTTGATAAAGCCATTGAGGATAGTACTGATTTCAAACCAGATAATCTTTTACGTTATGGCAGCGCTGTTTTTAGAAAAAAGCCTTATGCACAAAGAGGTGTTACTCCCATACGTCTTCCAAACTCTGGATGTACATTCTTCTTCGTAAAAAAGTAAGAAAAACATTTTTCTATTAAGCGAGCTATGAAGTAAACTAACTCATAAAAACTCTATTTTATTAAATACACAAAACAGAGCTTAAGACAAATGTTTTTCTCATGAGGAAAGAATACATTATTTTGACATAGAACAATAAAAATAAAAAAATTTAATTGTAATTTTTTTATTTGTTTTAAAAATTGACGATGATTTGTGATGCAAGAAGGAAATATATTCAAAGAAATAAAGGTAGTTGCAAAAATTACCAGTATACAAACTTTAAGTTTAATTTTTTAGAAAATTTATTAATAATAATTTTATTAGTTGATTTTATGAGTTGATTATTCAACAATCTGTTATTAAATATCTTTTAACAAAATATACCTTTATATATTAATCTTTTATTAAAAATTATGTTATATAAAGGCATATGGAAATAAAAAATTGCTAAGTATTACCCTTGGGGATCATTTGTATTTTTCGCAGATTCATTATTTTTTACTGTTTGAATCTTATTTTCCTCAATCTTCAATATTAAAGACCTTAAAAGAATCAACGTTAGCCATTTCTTTAACGCATAAGCAAAAGACCTTTTTAAATTTTTCTCTCCTTCTGGATATATCAAGCTAATAATTGAAGTTACTTTTGAGGTATTAGCTTTATGATTCTTATCAGCAAATAATCTCAAACTTCTTATAATAAAGAAATTAGAATCTTTAAAGAAATCATAAGGAGATGATAAAAACTTTATCATCTTACGGTTTCTTTTATATTGGAGACCTTGACTATAAGTACTTAACTTCTTTGCAAATGTTTTATTCTCATTTGTAAGTCTTTTAATAACTGATGATGATTCAGTTAACTTGATTTGATTTTTCTTATTTTCTAGTGTTAGTCCCTTATTTGCAGATGAAAGTTCTTTTATTTGACTTTGGCTTTCTTGATTTTTACTTTCTAATTCTTTCTGCGCTGTTAAAAGCTTGGTTATTTGATTCTGTTTTACTTGATTTTCATTTATCAATTTTTTATTTAACAATTCTGACTGAGTTATTTGTTTTTGGGCTTCAGTGTACTGATTCTTTAATGAGGAAAGCTCGTTTTTATATTCATTTTCTCTTTTTTCAGCTTTCGAAATGATATTACTGGTATTTTGCTCGGCAAAACTAGTAATTTGAGCTGAGCTTTTTATAACTAAACCTAAAGATTCAGCTAATTTATTTAAACTTGCATCAAAATTATTACATTTGGTTTTAACTTCCGCCAATTCATTAGATAAATCTTTCTTTTCTGTTTGTAACTTTAAAATCATCTCTTCTTTTGGTTTGATTTGTTCAGCTGAAATCTTAGCATAGTACTCTCTAGTTTTACGTAAGGACTCAAAAGGACCAGCAGAAGCAATATTAGGTTTAATATTCTCAGCATATAGAACATCATATAGTAGTGATAAATCAGGGATTAGATCATTCCTTAATAAATCTTTTTGCACCGATATCTGATTGTTAGTTATCCATTCCAATGAATATGGAAAGCTTGATTTAAACTCATCAAAGCCATCAATAGCTAACACATAAAATAGATATACTTTAGAGTTTCTGGTATTTTTAGTAGCAATATTGCCAGATATTTCAATCCAGGAGCGCTCAGTTAGTGGTTTATCCTCACTATTAAGTAATAGTTTGGTAGAAGAGCTAACATAAACACCTTTCTGACTTAATATGTGCTCAAAAAATGCTGGATAAGTAAAACTCATTGGAGATACAAATTTAACTACACCATTTTTATCACTTTCAAGAATATAGCTTTGATAAAAGTTTTTAGGTGGCAATTTTTCTGTTGGCTTGCATGTTAAACATACCCCCATTATTTTTCTATTTGAAACTTCTGGGACTTCTTTAAAATATAAAGGTGAGTCAGTAATTTCAATTAGAGAATAATGTGAGTTATTCTCTAATTGTACAAAAATTCCCTTAGAATCTAAAACTGAGTATTCACCGTTTTTCTTAAAATCTTCAGGTCTATAAACCACTACATTTGGGATCTTGTCGCATTCCACATTTTCTTTACAGAGCCTAAAGGAATCGTATGCACCAAATGCATTGTAAATCTCTCTACTTAATATTGGTTGCAGTTCATGTATGTAATCAGTAGATAAATTATCTTTTAATACAACATTTACATAATCTAAAGGATAGTTATAATATAAATCATCATCAAGACAATTGAAACCAAACTTATTATTGTAGTAGCGATGAATGTTATTTACAATTGTGCGACAAGGATGGTTATAGGCAGAAATCCATGAAAGAACTTTGGTTCTTTTTTTATCGATTATTTGATAAAGTTTAGTGTAATATATTTCTATATTCTTGCATAATCTCTCATAAGAAAGCGAATATCTGCTTGCCTTAAAAGCATGAATATCATTGGAATTAGAGTTTGTAATAACAAAATCAGCATGGGCAATTGTTTCTTGATTAAGTATCAATTCACTTAGGTTTTGAAGCGTGTCTGTTGCAGAAAGACTTAAATTTAGTAAATTGATTTTTACATTTGGATGTTTTTCCTCTAGTTCCTTTATGATTTTTTTTACACCAGGGATACTGTGGTAGTTATAGCAGAAAAAACTTCCACCAAGCATCACAATATTAAATTCTTTTCTATCTTTTAAACTCTCAATATCCACTTCTTTACCCTATAAACTTACCTCAATAGCTAACCCATGTTCAAGACTCTGAAATGACCATAAATACTCCCATTCACCAAATCTACCTAGTGAAGTAATATGATTTTCTTTTAGGTAATCCAGGACTATTTCTCGATTCTTGTAGATATCTTTATCAAATAAGATATTGGCGTATTTCTCAAATCTAATATCAGTGAATAAAACGTCAGAGGATGTTAAGTTACAGTATCTTAATATCTCAGAAATGGTATGCTTAAACTTAGCTGAAGCTGTATCAAGAGTTTTACCGTTTTTGGTGTAAATCTCTATTTGCATAGCATAATTATCTTCTGGACAGTTCTTAGCAGACTTTTTATGTGGAAAGTACACTCTTGCAGATAAAATATCTTGATTATAGTTATAAAAGTACATGGAATCCTTATATGACGGATCCTTCTTTAATCCCATAGATACTATATAACCACTAGTATGATTTAATGCTTTTACAGCTTGAAGTACCTTATCATCATTGATAACCATAATGTTTGGTAGTTCTTTTAAGGGAGCAGTACTTACTAGAATGTCATAATCTACTTTTTCACCTGTAGATAAAGTTACTACCTTTGCCTTTGGATCTATATTAGTAACAGAAGTTTGGAATTTAATGTCCAATTTATCTTCAAAGAACTTATAAAATGATCCGAAGCCATCACCATCATCAGGATAGTTAAACTCGCTAGCATAATAGACAATATTATCTTCCTTTGTCATTGCACCTTTTAGTAGCTGCTTAAATGAAAGGTCATACATTCTGCCATTAAGCCACTTAACCTCCATGTTCTTAGGGGCTTCTTGCCAGTAAAGATAAGTATAAGGAATACTAAAATTATCTGCAAAGGCTTTACCGTAGTTTCTATAAAGGTAAGTCTGATAATCTGTAATTTCATATTTCTTTCTATCTAAGAAAGAGGTGATAATCTTTACTTTATCAAATAACGGAAGTTTACCAAGGTTATACTGAGCTGGATGAGCTAACCACTCATCTTTATACCTGTTAAACATTGTGGGCTTAAATGTTCTTATAGGACAAGATTGCTTGTATATCTCTAACACTTCCTGACCTTTAGCAAAAGATACATGCACAAATCTATCAAAGGTAAAACCATTAACTTTAAAACTGCTACATAAACCACCAAGAGATTCACGGTTATCAAATACTTTTACCTCATGACCTAGTTTGGTTAGTTTATAGGCAGCTCCCAAACCAGTAGGACCTGCTCCAATTACTATTGCTTTCATATTCTTGCTATTGACCTTTTAAACATTCTTTTATGTAGTACGCAGTATTCTTAATCCCTTGAACAAAAGGAGTTCTTTTAGCATTAGTTACATTTGACAAAAACTCTAACTTCATCCAATGAAACTCTGATAAATCAAGACTTTCACTAGCTGGAATATCGCAAAAGATGCGATAATCATCTGTATTCTTACCAAAAACCTCGCACATTTCTTCAAGCCATAGTCTTAAAGGTTTATACTTACCACTTCCAATAAGATAATGCCCTTTAATAGAAGGATCTGTTCCAATCTTAAAAAGATCCTCTACCAAATCATCAATATAGATAAAATCAAACAATTGATCGCCTTTAGAGAAAGTTAGTTTTTCATCTTTGATTAGCTTTTGAATACTACTTGAAACTAATTTACCGTTTAACTCACCAGGTCCATAAACACATGAAAAAACTCCAAAACAAGAATCTATTCCATTATTCTCACAAAAATTTCTTACAATGCTATGGGCATATAATTTACTAGAACCGTATAAAGCTATTGAAGGTAAACTCTTTTCTTTAAAAATTGCGTTGATAAATTCAAACTCAGCAATAGATGATGCAAAGAAAATCTTCTTAACTTGTAGTTTTAAGATTAACTCTAAAATATCCTTTACATAATTAATATTTCCTAACTGACAGTCAAGACTAACTCGACTTGGCCCTGAAGTTCCTCCCCAGCCATTAATGTAAAAACAATCAATCTTAGTTGCAGAATATTTCGCAGCAAAGTCAGTTAAATTATCATTGTGATGAAGTTCTATTACGTTACAACCTTGCTCTGCAAGTTTTTTAACTAAAGCCTTTCCAACAAAACCACTTCCCCCTGTAACAATAAAATTTTTCATTTAAAGCACAACTCCTTCAAATTGCTCTGTTAAAAAGTCATGAGTAATTTCCTTACTTAATTCCCTATTAACCTCAACTGGCCACTTAACATTTACTTTTGGATCAAGTGGATTTATGACAATGTCTACTGATGGGGTATACATCTTATTAACTATATAGATAATTTCTGATGTTTCAGTCATAGTCTGAAAAGCGTGTGCTACACCTTCAGGAAGAAGTAAGTACTTGGAATTATCCTCTGATAACTCACATGCAACATGCTGCATAAATGTTGGAGAGTCCTTTCTAACATCTAGTGCAACATCAAAGATTTTCCCTTTAATGCATCTAACAAGTTTCATTTCACAATGTGGTGGTAATTGGTAATGAAATCCTCTAATTATTCCCTTATATGTTGATTGAGAATGGTTTATTTGCTTAACTGGATCAGTAAAGCCTATTTCTTTAAATTCTTCTGTACAAAAATATCTTTCATAGTACCCTCTTGCATCAACTATCTTCTTTGGGGTTACAATATAAACTCCCTTAATTTGAGTAGCTTCATAAGTAAATCTGTTCATTGTTTTTGTCCTTTATAAGTCATAATTCTCAATTAAATTGCCATACTTTAAGTACTGGTACATTTCTTCTACAGCATCTTCGTACTCTTGCTTACATACAAAGCCTGTATCCTCATGAAGCTTTTTAGGAGAGAATGTATCAATACTAAGCAATACATCACTGTATGCAATCTTACCAAACTGCATTTGCATGTCTGGTTCGTAGCGCTTTACTAGTATTTCAATGTACTCACGTAAAGTTCTAGCTTTACCAGAACCTACCCAGTACTCAGCCATATCTTTACCAAGTTCACCAATTAACTTAAATGCTCTAACGCAGTCGGTAATAGAAACCACATCAAAGTTCTGCTTACCTGAGGTAAACTCAAGAGGCTTATACTCAATCATGCGTTTCATTGCCATTCTTAATAATGAATCACGATGATCGTTTGGTCCCATAACATGAGATTTAGCTACTACTATCAACTCTGGTGACAGATTTGGACGTATGGTTTTTAAGAGATTTCTTGCTGTAATCTTGGCAATTGAATAAATAAGATGACGGTTATAAACAGTATCTTTATGAAAGTCTTTATCTAAATACTCATCAGCAAAGGCTTCTTCCATTGTCCCTACATGAACAAACTTCTTACAACCCAATTTATCTGCTACTTTATAAGCATTAACTGACCAAATAGCATTATTAAGCTGTCCTTCTACATCTAAATCAGATAGACCTTTTTTACCAGCCCATGCAAAATTAAAAAACACACAATCATCAAGAGTTACATGATAGTTACTTAGTAGAGTTGGTAAATCTTCAATGTTTGCCATATCAATCTGGACGTAATGAAGATTGTCTTTTTCTTGTAATCTTTCTGTATCAATTTCTGATAGAGGTTTTCTGCCTAAGGCAAAGGTTTCAATATTATGGTATGCTAAAAACTTAGCTAATCTTGCCCCAATAAAACCTGATGCGCCGGTGATTATTGCTTGTCTCATGATAGGATATCCTCCATCATTGTTTTAAATATGTAGGTAAATTTGAAATTGGTATCAGCAATAAAGGAAGTATTATCAAATAGTGGATTCTTTATTGGTGAGCTTGTAGAAGGTAGAGTAGAGCCTTCTTTTATAGCTTTGGCCATTAAGAAGTAATCTTTAATAGTATGAAGTTCTCCTTGACCTATGTAATAATCAGCCTTATTTTTTCCGTACTTACCTATGGCAACGTACGCATTAGCTAAATCAGTTAAATAATTTATTTCTAAAGGAGCTGGATTTGCTGGAGTAACAAACTCCTCACCATCTCTAATGCGCTTAAGATTTGTAGTAATAAAACTTGGGGCATTCAAAGTTTTATCGATTACTGCTGAGAATCTTGTGCTGATAAAATCAATCTTATTGATATAAGCCTCAATTAAACACATTTGCTTAGCTGCTAATTTAGCAGATGCATATGGCATATCATTTTCATTAAAAGTTCTATCTTTACAGTGTTTTAAAAAGTCAGCGTAAAGAACCTCATCTTGCGTGCTTACATGAACAAATTTAGAAGCACCAAGTTTGGCAGCGGTAATAACAGCATTGGAAGCTCTTGTTACATTCTTAAACTGGTCAGATAAAGAGCCATCTCTTAAACGCTTATCACCTTTCCAGACTAAGTTATAAAAAACACTGTCACCATCTTTAGCAAAATCAATAACTTCCTTGTTATTTACAAGATCTAGTATGTTATCAGCATCAATTTTTACAAAAGTAAGATTATTATGTGCATCATTATCTAATCCACAATCTAATCCAAAATCAGATATTTGCTGATCTTTTCTGGTTAAGGCAATTACTGGTATTTGCTCAGTAACTAATGCCTTTACTAAAGCTTTACCTAAGTAACCAGAAGCACCTAAAACTATCGCTTTCATAAACCAATCACCCTACTACTTATCCCAAACATACCAAGGGGCGTTATTAGAACTCCACATAGAGTTTAATTCTTGGTTATCACGCAAAGTATCCATTGCTCGCCAGAAGCCATCATGTTTATAAGCACCAAGCTGGTGATCCTTAGCCAGGTTTATTAGTGGGTCTTGTTCCAGCATTACATCAGAGTCTGGAATGTAATCTAGGAACTTTGGTTCAAAGACAAAGAAACCACCGTTAATGTATCTACCATCTCCTTTTGGCTTTTCGACAAAGTCCTCTACTTCTGAGGAAGTACTATTTATGTTTAAGGAACCAAATCTGCCTGATGGCTGTACTGCTGTAACAGTGCCGATTCTTCCATTTGCTTTATGAAAGTCTACTAAGTTCTTGATGTTTACGTCAGAAAGACCATCACCGTAAGTAAGAAGGAATGGTTCATTGGTATCTATAAAATCTTTTGCACGCTTTATTCTTGAACCAGTAGAGGTTTTTAGTCCCGTATCAAGTACTGTTACCTTCCAAGGTTCTGCCTGGTTGGAATGAATGGTTACTCTGTTAGTACTTAAATCTACTGTTAAATCAGAGGTATTGTTGTAGTAATTTAAAAAGTAGTTCTTAATGTACTCAACCTTATAACCACCAAGAATTACAAAGTCATTAAAGCCATAATGTGAGTAGATCTTCATGATATGCCAAAGGATTGGCTTTCTACCAATTTCTACCATTGGTTTTGGGCGTAATAGTGTTTCTTCACTTAGTCTTGTACCAAAGCCACCTGCTAAAATAAATACTTTCATAATTCTCCTCCTTAAGCTTAATTAAACATCTCTACCCAAGCACGGTTTCTTGCTTTGGCAAGCTCAACGTAATGCTCAATGTGCTTGGTGCTAAGGTCTCTTACCTTCTGAGGATTGCCCTTGCAACTTTGTTCAAAGTCTCGATACCATGTTGCAGTAAATTCCATAGTTTCATTAAAGGTAAGATTTGCTTCCCAGCCCATGTAAGCTAATGCTTTATCACAGCAAAGCTTTAAGAGGTTGCATTCTTTTGCCATAGACTTTTGCTGTTCAATCTTATAATCAAAGTTATTCCAGTACTTTTGTAGTTGCTGAACAACTTGTTCAACAGTGTTGCAAACTGAAGATGGAGGACCGAAGTTAAATGCTTCATTACGGAGCTTGTGGTTATTTGGCCCCTTAAAAGAATCTTTATATAGTAATGCAGCAATCATTAGATAACCTGATAACGGTTCTAATACAAGCTGCCATGGTCTTGTAGAATAAGGACTTCTAATGTTTACAGGTTCACCTTTTACCCAGGCTCTTTCACAATCAGGTACTATTCTATTAGCTGCCCAATCACCACCACCTATTACATTACCTGCTCTTACTGTTACACATGCAGGACCTTCATCACCTATGAAGCTATCAAAGTAAGAGTGAGCTACTATTTCAGCACAGCTCTTTGAAGCTGAATAAGGATCATGCCCCCCAAGATAATCAGTTTCTTTATAACCAAATACTTGTTCATCATTGCGATAACACTTATCTGAGGTTATAAGTACTGCTACCTTTATTGACTTAGTTGCTCTTATAGCCTCTAAGATATTCATGGTACCTATAACATTAGTTTGAAAGGTGGTTACAGGATCAGCATAAGAATCAAATACTAATGCTTGAGCTGCCAGATGAAAAACAAACTCAGGATAAAACTTGGTAAATACTTCTTTTACAAAGTTCAGATCTCTTATATCACCACGCTTATCTAAAATAGATGATGAGAGATTTAATTCTTTAAAGTGAGAATTTGAGTCCTCAGAATCTGGTAATGAAATACCACAGATCTGTGCACCTTGATTAAGAAGCCATAGTGTTAACCATGAACCTTTGAAGCCTGTGTGGCCTGTGATTAGGATTTTTTTGTTTTTGAACATTTTTCTTTTTCCTAAAATCTTAACTACCCTGAGAAAATTCCTCTCAAACAGGAAGTTCTAATATTTAATCAATTCAAATAAGCTATGATTTTGATTTAGCATTAAATTCATCAACCATTTTTGTTATATTTGCAACATGCTGTTCAATAGCTTTCATGAGTGGGAATTCTGGAGTTTTCTTAATTTCCTCAATAGCTGATTCGATTTGTTTTAATCGAATTTCCAGAGTTGTTTCTAGAGAATTAGCTTTTTCAGCGCTGGCTGCAAATTTATCTTGGCAAATGTTTTCTTGTAGAATCTCTTCATAAAAAGGAGTTGTTCTTGCGTACTCCCAAAAATAATTGGTTAACGGTAAGTTAGGAGACTTCCATGGGTTATAAGTTTTACAATATGTAAATATAAATGGATTATCTCTTGAATCTATATACTCCTGGTAAACTCCCTCAGGAATAAATAAGGAATAAATCTCATTAGAGGAAATTGGTAGATGACAATCAACATTCCATTTAATATCAAGCTGTTGAATTTGCTCTGTATAAAGGGAGTTTATAATATCCTGCGCAAATTCTCTTGGCTCTTTTATTTCATTAAATCTTTGCAAACATTTATTGGTAAAACCTTCATCTCTTAATAACTTTAAATTTAAAACACAAACTTTAATATTGTAATAATCTTCAAGTTTTGTGAGTTTTAAAGTAGTTTTTAGATAATTGCACCAATCAGCTTTATAAGGTATTTTTTGGGCTGGGTAATTCACATTAGATAAACTTACTAGATCTAAAGAGGCTAGAATTGGGTTACTATTTAAATCTGCATGGTAGAGTTTGGCAATATCTGTTACTATTAAGGTTTTATAATCAAGAGAAATAACCTTATCGTAATTTTTTAATGCTCTTGGTATAAAGAAGGTAAAGATTTCTGAATATCTTTCATTTTCTTTACAAGAATCAAGAAATTTCCACTCTC
The DNA here is from genome assembly GCA_944393045.1 of uncultured Succinivibrionaceae bacterium. GTDB lineage: Bacteria > Pseudomonadota > Gammaproteobacteria > Enterobacterales > Succinivibrionaceae > HGM20899. Next base: position 12,453 of record CALXYT010000035.1, read on the forward strand.
TGTAACTAATCACAGTATTTATATTAAAAAATCTTAAGCTAATATTTTTAAAAGGAGAAACTAATACCTCCAATTTCTTGATATTATCAGATTTAATATCTCGATGAAGCACAATAATGTCATAATTATTATTTAAACTTGCATTTTTAATTAAAGAATTAATTGAAGGTGCCAGGTACTTAACATTTCTATCATCACAGCTATAAACTACTGGAATATTGTTGTTACCATTAAACGGTTCTAAATAAAAAGGAATTTCTGGATTACCTTCTGTGAGAATTGGTCTTTGAGCTATTACTATGTCTTTTCTAGTATTCTTTAAATATGTAACGAAAACACCTAGTAATCTTTCTCCAATATATCCTAAGGCTCGTATATTTGTATTGGTTAATTTATTTAAGTTAAGTTTTTTTTCAAGTTCAAACAGAATTGAAAAAACAAACTCACAATATTCCCTAAAAAGTTCACGTTTCATAACGAATATATTAAATCTTATTAATTTATTATCATTTAAATATTCTTTTGCAGACTTAAGCATTTTAGGGTATTTTTGTTCTATAAATTTTAAAGCTTGAGCTAGTAATTCTGTTTTATGTGTCCTTATACACTGCAAAAACTGCTTTTCAATACTTACTCCAGGTTCAAATGGATTACCTACTAAAACATCGACATTATCAATAGTAGATAAAATGTTATCTTCCTTTAGATTATTATTTAAGATCTCGTTATTAATAGAATAAATATTTTTGGAACCTGTATTAGTATTAGAAACATCAAAATCCAATTGCCTTCTATAATGAAAAAAACCTACATACTTGGGATTACCATATAAATTTGGATTTTTCCAAGCCCAATACATAACCGAAAATTCAGAGTAAAATCTATGCTTATAGGCAATGCTATCACCTGTATCATCGCCTATCATATTATCTCGCAACCACTTTTCAGCTTGGTCGGAAATTATTTCACCTTTAGTATAATTCTTTACTTCATTACGACCAGTATGAATTGGAGTTAAAATTTTATTCTTAATAAGAGTAGCTGGTTTATGGTAAATAACATATATTTTTACATCATTATAGGTTAATTTTTGTTTATCTTTCACTGCTAATTGACTCATATCTAATCCTTTTCACTACTTTTAAGATATATAAAGTGACTATCAAAAAATATGCATGTATAATATTCTTTAAATCGTAAATTAACCATGCCACTCTTAAGTAAAGATAACTTATAGCTAACCACCAAATTTCTCACAAATGTCTATCTGAAAATAAAGATCAAAAATCTTTCTAATTGTTTCTAATCCATGAGATGAACTCAAATCATCTGGTTTTTGTCGAAACTCTTCTAATACTTTAAACAACCCTAAACATACAGGTTCAAAATCCTTGGAATAATCGTATATATGTAAGATCATCTGTTCAGCGTTTTCGAGATTTTTCATATAATCCTTGACTTGATCAACATATAAACCTGTTGCATTTGATACTTTTGGTCCTGAATGAATAGTAAAATCAGGGGTAATTTGAATAGATAAATGATTTAGTAAATCATCTTGCTGAGGAATTACATCATCATTATTTTTTGTAAAAGGCAGGATTCCTAAAAGCGGGGTTATTGCATCAATTAAATCTATTGAAACCTTTTCAAATGGTATTTTATTATCTGAGAAAAGATTAAAATACATCCATTTAGCTTTCAATGCATATTTTGAAAAGAGTAAAGGTATCCTCATATTGTCATTCTCAACATTATGAGACGATCCAAAATTAAAGCGGTTTCTTGCATCAGTGTATAACAAATGATTTTTCTTAAATAAACAATCGCAATCTTTATAACGATTTAGAGTTTCATTTATTAATCTTTTTTGGTCTTCAAAAACCCCTTTAAGTTGAGTAACTGAATTATGTAAATAACAACCACCAAGTCTAGCTAATAATCTTTGATCTCCTAGACTATAATCTAATTCACCTCTAATCCTTTTATATCCTAAAGTGCAGTCACCAACTCCTCCAGTTAACTCTAAAGTCTTATCATCAGTATATTTAGAAGTATATAGATGAGAATTTACTGTAAAGCACCCTAATGTTCTTGATACGTGATCTAAGTTAATACAGTTTTCATTATCAATTATTAACTTTTCAGTATCTTTTTTGGCATAAGAATATTTTGGAAACGAATATATGTTTGTAATAGCACTTGCTTTTTCTACATCATCAGGAGTGCCAGATCTTCTAGTATATGTATAAAGCTTATTCTTATAATGATTATTTAACTGAGTAGCTGCGGCAAAAACAACTCTAGAATCAAATCCACCTGATAAATCAATAACCACTTTATTAAACTGAGGATATTTAAAAGCCGCTTTTACATTAGAACAAATTTCATTTTTAGCTAAGTCTATATATTCAGCATATTGTTCTTCATTCCATTCTTCTTTTGCATTTAATATATCCCATAATTCATTTGTTTTTTTAACAAGTCCTTTTTCTATTGAAAAAAATAAATCCTCTGTTGCCCACAACAAATTAAAATTTTTAACATCTAATCCTGAATGAAATGGTGAACCAAAAGTATATCCAGAAGTGATTACATTTACCCTACTTCTTGGTATATCAATTTCTAAATTACCAATTGCATAAGCAATAGCTAAAAGTAAAAGGTGGTAATTATTTGAAGCTGCAAAATTCTTACCGTCATAATAGTAAAACCATGGTGACATACCAAAAAAATCAGAGGTAAGATTAATACCATCCTTTGTTACTTTACAAAAACAATACTCGCCATATAAATGATCTATGATCGATTTTCTTTCAACTCTATTAAGAACACTATTACAACCGATTAACAATTCCTCATTAAAGTAACAGTATCCTGAAAACCCACATAAATTATATTTATCTTTATACATGTCATCCTCTGTGAACAATGTATATGGACCATAATTTTCTGAGGAAAAATCTGATAATATATCAAGACTATTTATGTCATTCTTAATCTTTGCTAAGCTACATACTAAAATGTTGGTATGAGGTTTTACTAATTTTGCTAATTTTAAACTAGGTAATTCTTTTCTTTTGGTAGAGAGAAAATTAGCAAAAGATAATTCATCCTTTTTTGTTAGCTCTTTAATAGCTATCATATTTATAAATCCTTTTTAAAAATGTACACTTTAAAGGGGTTTTAATGTAAAAACACAACAATTTCTGTTTTAGAGCTATTAGTTTTAGCAAATTCAACTAAAAACACGAGGTTCTACTCCATAAAAATTTTGTTGTAGAGCTAAAATCTTAATTTCTTTAAAACCTTTTTTAAGAGCTTCAACCATTTATTACCTTTTTTTGAAGCAACATTAGAAATATTAGATACATATATAGCTCCAGTTTCTTTGAGATTTATAAAGCTGGTGGTATTACAAAAATGACTTGCAATCATCATTGCGTCAGCGCCTTTACCTGGAATATACTTGCTATTCAAAATATTTTTTAAGTTCTTCTTAAAAGATTCCTTAGAGAATAATGAAATGGATTCTTTACAATTAGGCTTTAGCTTTGCAGCTTGTTCTGTTAATAAATCCATTCCCTTAGCTAAGTTCACAACATCTTCAGAATCAACTAGGTAACCGTTAATACCATCTTTAATAATTTGAGGACTTGCTCCAACTTTGGTACTTAAAACTGGTAATCCACATTCTAAAGCTTCAATTACAGCTAATTGATTACCTTCGTGACGACTTGAAACAACTAAAAATTCTGCAAATGACATTAGTGAATAAATATCATCTGTAAACCCTTTAACAATAATATCTTTAGCTCGTTTGCTAGAATGAATCATCTCTTTAATATCAGCAGATAAAGAATTAGCACCTACTAATACTAGTTTTAAAGGAGTAGCAGATTGTGAATAAGCTTCTATTAAAATATCTAATCCTTTGTGGTAAGTAGCATCTAATCGACCTGCAAAAAGCATGTACTTACTACCAAATTGATTATTGGTATTGATGTTTGACAAATCTACATCTGCATAATTATTTAAAACAATGAGCTTCTGAGAATTACAACCTTTAAACCTATCTATAACAGATTGCTTAACTGCTTCTGAAACACAAATTGCTGCATAAAAATTATCAAATGGTTTAGAAACACTATAAGAAACAATCTTATCGACATAATTTGAACAAGTTTCAGTATTATGTATAGTAGGAATGTACTTATACGGAAATCTTTGTATTACAAATTTAATTAGTGGAAATTCTTGACTTGGCTTCTTGTATTTAAAGTCAATAAAATAATCACAATTATATACAAGTGAAAGTATCTCTTCTGATAATTGTTTCTTAAATAAGATTACTTTATGATGAGTTACAAAAGATGCTTCCTTTACTGTATCTATGATTATGTTTATTTTATAACCTAAATCTTCAAGAACATCTGCGTATCTTATAGCCATTCTTTCAAGCCCACCACTGCTAATATGTGAAACATAAATCACAATATTTTTATCGGTATGCTCTTCAATTAAATCAGATTCATATTTGGCTATTATTTCTTGTAAATATGTTATGTAATTAAGATACTTTGGATCAATGGTAGCGTTAAAGTTATCAGTAAAGCTAAGTTTATCAATAATAACTTTTACAATATTATTCTTAATTAAAGGTAAAATTTTATCCTGTATAGGAGCAATAGTTCCTAATATCTTAGAAACAACTGGAATACTATCATAAAGATTCTTTGAACGTAAGAACTTGACAATTCTTGGGTAATGATTTCTACACCAAATATTTTCAAATTCTTTTAATGGAATTTCTGTTCCTTTAACAAAAGTATAAATTTCAGCTAATAATCTAAAAGATGAATAAAAATGCTCAATGGTAAATTCCGTAGTATTCCAGATGGACTTAATGATTCTTGAATATACATACCCCTTTGAATCACAATAAGCTATCTTTTTAGCATTCTTTAAACTATTAAGTACAAAGATAACATCGATACTAAAACCAAATTTACCAAAATATGATTTTTCAGCTATTTCTTTACTATATAATTTAGCCCAGGCAGCATGAGTGCCAAACTTAAAATTTAAATATGATTTAACAGCGTCATTTGGTTCTGTAATAAATCTATGCGGGGTAATTTCATTAAATTTGTCTTTAAACTCTTTTGAGTAACCAGAATAAACTATATCAGCATCAGTTTCCTGTTGCTTAGCTAGCATTTTCTCTAAATAGTCTACTTCACAAAAATAATCATCAGCATCTAAAAAGGTGAAAAATTCACCTTTTAATTTTTTAAACGCAATATTTCTTGATTCACCCGACCCAATTTGTTTCTCGTTTTCTATACAGGTGATATCTAATTTATCTTTATAACTATTAACAATTTCTACAGTTCTATCAGTTGAACAATCATCTATGACAATTAAATGAATATCTTTATAAGTTTGTTTTAATAATGAATCAATTGCTTTTGCGATACAAACTTCCATATTAAAAGCAGGCATTATTACATCTATCATCTTAATAATCTCTTCTAGCTAATACTTATAAACCTACAATTATCTTTGCTTCAAAATCTGTTAATCTCTTCTTTTTAGAAAGGTTCCTAAAATCTAGCACTGCTTTTAATGTGTCCTTATAGGCGTTGAAATCTGTATCACCAAAGCACTTCCACTCAGTAAGAATGGTGGCGATATGTGCTCCCCTGAGACATTCTTCTATTGAGTCTTTATAGGTGATATTGTCTTTGAGGATAGTCTTAGCTATTGGCATGGCCTTTGGATCGTAAGCACAGATTTCTATTGTTTCTTTATCTTCTTGAGTCATAATGTTTAATAGGTTCTGAAGGATTTCTACTGCTGGGCTTTCACGGCAGTCATCAGTTCCTTCCTTAAAGGCTAGACCTAGGATACTTAGTTTTACTTTAACTTGTGTGTCTTCTGAAATTTTCTTTACTTTATCGTAAATTCTTTTAGCCATTTCTTCCTTGCGCTCAGCATTACCCTTGATGGTTGCATCTACAAGTGAAAGGTTTAAGCCTTTTTGATGAGCCATATAGGAAAGAGCTTTAGTGTCCTTAGGAAAACAACTACCACCAAAGCCCGGACCTGGATTTAAGAATCTATTACCAATTCTGCTATCAAGCCCCATACCTTTAGCTACTTCTAAGACATTAGCACCTGTCTTTTCACAGAAGTTTGCTATTTCGTTGATGTAATGAATCTTCATAGCCAAGAAGGCATTTGATGCGTACTTAATAGTCTCACTTGAGTATCTATTTACAAAGAGTATTTCTGTTTTCTTTGGAAGATTCTTATAAAGTGATTCAACAAGCTCTTTAGCTCTTTCTGAATTTGTACCAACAATTATTCTGTCAGGATTAAAGAAGTCATACACAGCGTAGCCTTCACGTAAGAACTCAGGAAGGGAAATTACATCAAACATGGCAGTAGGATTATATTTCTTGATGATATTTTCTATTTCATCACCAGTTCCTACTGGCACAGTAGACTTAGTTGCAACTACAGTGTAGTCTTTCAATGCAGGAGCTAGTTCCTTTACAGCAGCGTGAATGTACTTTAGGTCTGCTTGACCATTAGTTGGATCTGGAGGAGTACCTACTGCAAGAATTACAATATCAGCAGCCCCAACTGCTGATGGTAAATCACTTGAGAACTTTAATTTGCCACTTGCTAGATTCTTCTTTAGAAGTTCTTCTAGTCCATCTTCATATAGAGTTACTATTCCTTGGGATAGCTTTGTGATTTTGGTTATATCGTTATCAACACAGATAACATTATGACCAAGTTCAGCAAAACCACAACCTGATGGTAAGCCTACGTAACCTGTTCCAATAATTGTTATATTCATTTAATTACCTGTTCTCATGCAAAAAATAAAATTCTTAACTATATTTCCTAAAGCGAATAAATAAATTAAAGGAAATGACCCAATTAAACTAAAACGAGTCAATAATTTTTTTAATAATTCTTTTTGTACCTGCCTTATAGATCCTGCTACATGTGCTTGCGAGAGAAGATTTAATTGCTCATTACTATTACGTAGTAACATTTCTTTTTTTGGGAACCTGATTTTCATGGTATTTACAATATTTTGTAGCATCTTACGTTGTAAGGTTAGGTAGTTATGAGCTATGGCTAAATCAAGAACCTCAAATAAGCCTTTAAGATGATCTTGATACATATTTAAATCCCAATTAAGTTCTTTATGACCTTTGCGATAAACATAAACAATATCTGCAATAAGATAAAAATCACCTGCATCATTTAGAGCTTTAACCATAAAAACGCTATCCTGAAATCTTCTTAAATCAGGAAAAAGCTCATCGTTATCCAAGAGATAGCTTCTTCTGTAAATAAATCGATAAAAACCTGATTCATTCTGAAAGTTCTTATAAGAAACTTTATTGATAAACTTGTAATTTACCAAGTCTTTACGGTAAATAAAGGTTTGTGTAGCCTCATCTCGAACCACACAAGAGCCACCAAGGACATTTCCCCCAAGTTTTTCAATATTAGAAACTAATGTGCTAACTGCGGATATACTAAAGAAATAATCATCGGCATCTAAAAAGAGAATATAGTCTCCAGATGCTTCTTTTAACCCAATGTTTCTTCTAATACCTGAGTACTTATTGTTTTGAGCACTAATGACTCTTATGCTGATATTTTGGAAGGAAATGTTATGTTTTTGTTGATAGCTGTTTTGAATATGGGTAATAAACTTACTTGTAGCAGTTACCTCATCTGTAACCACTATCAATTCAATTGCTCCATAATCCTGCGTAAAAATAGATTCTAAGCATTCCTTAAAACAAGAATCTACTGCTAATAACGGAGTTATTACCGATACTAAACCCATACTATCAGAAACCTTATAATAGGCTTGAAGTTTAGGTAATGTATTTGGTTATATAGATTATATTTAAATAAGATTTTAATCTTAATTTTTTAAAGGAATATTTATGTTTTTAGTATAGTTCTTATCTTTAATTTTGAGTATTTCGTATTTATACTAATGCAATAAACTCATATCAAAATCCAAAAATATAAACAATAAAATAAGAGCTTTTACTTTTTCCCTTAAAAATAATGCTATGTAAACATTACCAAACTCCAATTAACCTAATTGTTAATCGGTAGTATTAAATATGTTTGGGGAAATTAAAGCTGATAAATATTGATGAAGCGTAGCTTGATTTTTTGCCACGAAAATTCTTGAAATAATAACATCTGAGAGAGTAAACATTTTTCTTCCTAATATCCATTTGGATAATATATAAACTAGCAATAAAAGCTGTTAATATAATTAAAAAATTGAAAATTTCTGCTATCTAGTAATATAAAAAGATGGGTTATCTTTTAATACCTATATATTTGCTTCATATATTTCTCTGCTGCAAGTATTTTTAATCTTTCAGATTTTTGTAGCTTTAGATAAATAAGCCTTTTATTACTATTAGCGTATTATAATTTTTTCAACTATGTTTTGTGTTAAGTGAAAATTATTAAGAAGGGATAAGATAATCCAGGTATGGATTAAATATGAGACAAACACCTTTCTTCTTAACTGTTATTCTTAAGTTTATTTTCAACCAAAAACTATCACTGTAACAATAAGTTTTTAGGTAAAAAACTAGCAAATTCCGTTTTTCTTTAAAATTTCATTACAAAACGAAGTCATATTACTCTATTTAAATTTTTTAATCAAGGTTCTTTTTTCGAGTTTGTGAAAATCTTTCTGTAAATAGAAAAACATCCTGAGAATTTTTTAAGCAGTGACCTTCCGGTTACTGCTT
>CALXYT010000036.1 GCA_944393045.1 uncultured Succinivibrionaceae bacterium
GTTTTGTTCGTTTTTTGTACTAAAAACACCTTTCTTGCTTGTATTTTAAACAACCTTCTTCTTGATAATTTTACCTTGACCTTTTTAAATAAATTTTACATTACTTTTAATAAAAAACACCTCGCTTAAAGTAGTAACCCTAATTGAGGTGTTTAATGTTTTTGTTTTATTTTTTTATTCTATAACTTAAAACTTTAGACCAATACCTAAGTATGGACCTTTAATGGTAGTTTCAGTTTCATCACTTACATTGGTATCCTGGCGATACATAAAATATCTATAACCTGCCTGAACCTCACTTCCAATTATGTAATCACCTAAGTTCCACGTTACCCCAAACTGACTATCAAGCATTAAAGTGTCATCGCTAAATGGTAAATCAATAAATCTTACATCTGCCCCTACCGATAAACCTGTCCCTATAATATCTACCTTGGCTCGGCCTAATACATACGGCACAACATTTTCGTATTCGATATCAGTTCCTAGAGTCTCATGATCAAATTCACCAATCTTAACACCAGCACCTAAATCAATAGTAAAAGGGGAAATTTCAAATAAATTATAATAAGCTGCTAAATCTACATGAGTAAACTTAAGATCTGTATACCTTGTATCATCATCGATATAATTTACTCTAAAATTAAAATTTGGTACTAAAGGCATAATATGTCTTACATCAAGATCTACTGTTGCCCCAAGACTTGAGCCGTAATCCTCAGAGCCTGCATTATCTAATTGATAGTCTGAATCTACAAACCATAGTTTTACTCCACCTTCAATGTCCACGGCAGCATTGGCTGAGGCAATGGTTAATAAACAAAATGCTGAAGATAATATATATTTATTAAATTTCACTTTATCCCTCATGTTTTGATCAAAACCTTTGCAAAGTATGCAAAAGGCTACTTTTTTTTTACTACAAATTATAATGAGTCTTTTATAACTTAAGTGGTTATCTACCCCATTAGGCAAGAACTTATCAGCGTAAAATCATCTTTCTTTTACACAAAAAATACAGGAACTATCTGGTTCCTGCATTAACTTTATGACATACAAATTTTATGATTTTGAAGTAATAATCAACTTACTATTATCATCTAAATCCACAACATATTCTTTGTCTGGTAGCAAGCTTCCCTTTAACACCTCTTGTGCAAGGTTATTCTCTACCACTTGCTGGATTGCTCTTCTTAAAGGTCTTGCACCAAATGTAGGATCATATCCTATATCAGCAATTCTATCAAAAAGATGATCCGTGAAAGTTACCTTATACCCAGTAGTAGCCAATCTATTAGCAAGAACATCAAGACCAATCTTAGCAATCTTCTTAATCTGCTCTAATCCTAATGGATGAAATACTACAGTTTCATCGATACGATTTAAGAACTCTGGTTTAAACTTAGTCTGTAATAGATCTAGTAATTCTTCCTTAATCTGGTTATATTCAAATTTACCACTCTTTTCCTGAATAATATCAGAACCTAGATTGGATGTCATTATTATTACAGTATTTTTAAAATCTACCGTTCTTCCTTGACCATCAGTTAAACGACCATCATCTAATACCTGTAAGAGGATATTAAATACATCAGGGTGAGCTTTTTCAATTTCATCTAAAAGTACCACACTATAAGGTCTTCTTCTAACAGCCTCGGTTAAATAACCACCTTCTTCATAACCTACATACCCTGGAGGCGCACCAACTAATCTTGACACACTATATTTCTCCATAAATTCACTCATATCAATTCTTACAAGTGCACTTTGGGTATCAAACATAAATTCTGCTAAAGTCTTACATAATTCAGTCTTACCAACACCAGTAGGTCCCATAAACAAGAATGAACCAATCGGTCTATTTGGATCTGATAAACCAGCACGACTTCTTCTAATAGCATTGGCAATAGCACTAACAGCTTCATCTTGACCAATAACTTTCTCATGAAGAGCTTCTTCCATGTGAAGCAATTTCTGACGCTCACCTTCTAGCATCTTAGCAACAGGAATACCTGTTGCACGTGAAACAACTTGAGCAATTTCATTTTCTGTTACTTTATTACGTAGTAACTTATGCTCTTCTTTTTTTTGACTAGAGTTCTGAGCATCTTCTAGTTGTTTCATCAAAGCAGGAATTTCACCGTACTTAAGAGCACTCATACGTGCTAGATCTCCAGATCTTTGGGCAACTTCAAATTCATGCTTCTTCTTTTCGATCTCTTCCTTAAGATGCTGTTCACCAGTTAAGCCTGCTTTTTCATCTTTCCAAATTTGCTCCAGACGTTTATATTCAGCCTCGTTTTCAGCAATCTCATTATTTAAGAGCTCAAAACGTTTCTTACTAGCATCATCAGTTTCTTTACCAACAGCTTGGCTCTCCATTTTAAGTCTTATAAGAATTCTCTCTAGGCGATCTAGTTCCTCAGGTTTGGAGTCTATTTGCAATCTAATAGAAGCAGCTGCCTCATCGATTAAATCGATTGCCTTATCAGGTAACTGACGATCTGTAATATACCTATGTGAAAGATTTACTGCCGCTACAATTGCAGGGTCGGTAATCTGCACATGATGATGTAATTCATATCGTTCCTTCAAACCTCTAAGAATCGCAATAGTATTCTCTTCAGAAGGCTCTCCAACAAAGACCTTTTGGAAACGTCTTTCTAGTGCAGCATCTTTTTCAATGTACTGACGATACTCATCCAAAGTAGTAGCACCTACGCAGTGTAATTCACCTCTTGCAAGAGCTGGCTTTAACATATTACCAGCATCCATTGACCCTTCAGCGTTACCTGCGCCAACCATGGTATGAAGCTCATCGATAAAGAGAATTACTCGTCCTTCTTCTTTAGCTAAGGCATTAAGTACTGACTTTAATCTTTCCTCAAATTCACCACGGTATTTAGCACCTGCTACAAGTGCTCCTAGGTCAAGTGATAATACACGTTTATTCTTTAACCCTTCAGGAACCTCCCCCTTTACAATACGCTGAGCAAGACCTTCAACTATTGCAGTTTTACCAACACCAGGCTCACCAATTAACACAGGGTTATTCTTAGTTCTTCTTTGTAAAACCTGAATTGTTCTTCTAATTTCTTCATCTCGCCCAATTACAGGGTCAAGTTTACCTTTTTCAGCTCTATCAGTTAAATCAATAGTATACTTTGATAAAGCTTGACGGGTAGTTTCACTTTGGGCAGAATCTACTGTTTCGCCACCACGAATCTGTTCAATGGCTTTTTCAATTTTATGTTTTGTAATATTGCATTGCTTAAATACATTAGCAACTGCTTGATTATCACAAGAGCATAAAATAAATAATTCAGAAGAGATATACGCATCATTTCTCTTTTGTGCCTCGGCATCAGACATATTTAAAATTTTGCCTGTGTCAGGAGAGAGCTGAATATTACCACCTGCGCCATGCACTTCTGGGCATTTATCTACTTCTTTATCAATAAGTATTTTTACTGCTTGTGGATCTGCCCCTGATAGGGTAAATAAAGCTCTAGTTGAGCCACCTTCTTGATCAAGCAAGGCACTTATCACATGCACAGGCTCAATAAACTGCTGACTATGACCTACAACTAGAGACTGGGCATCACTTAATGCCTCTTGAAATTGACTAGTTAATCTATCAAGTCTCATTTTATTTTCTCCAATTTTTTCCTCTCTGATTAATATGTAAGGGCATTTTCTAAAAATATCAAGATATTTTTAAAATATTTTTTAGAAATTATTTTTTGAAGAATTGTTGAGCAATACTAACATATGGTCTTATTAGAGTTAAGTTTAAAATTAAGGTTTCAAGGAAAGGAAAGAAAAAAGAAAAAGAGTAACAATATTATGGAGCACGAGGTCTAGGAAAGAAAGTGTGGGTAACAAGGTTGCCAGTAAAAATTAAGGACCTAACAAGTAGATCCTTTTAGAGTAACCTTAATTTAAGTGCGCCAAATCAGACTTGCAGTACGACCTGTCACGCAATCACGGCGGTAAGAATAAAAGCGCTCTTTATCAGTAAAGGTGCAAGTGCTATCATATGAAATATGCTTAACACCTAACTGCTTTAACTGAAAAAATGCAATATCTTGTAATGATGCAAAATATTTATTATCAAATTTTCCAGAAGGTAAGAAAAATAACGAATATTCAGGATTTTGTTCCACAAATTCTGTGCGCACCAAATCCCCTACCTCAAACTTCTCTTGCCCAATACAAGGACCAAACCAAGCAATAATATGCGAAGGAGCTACATCTAAAGCCTCAACGGTATCTGCTATAATACCACCACTTAAACCACGCCACCCTGCATGAGCACACGCAATAATAGAACCAGTGTCAGAGGTAAATAACACAGGCAAGCAATCTGCGGTAAGTACAGCTAATGCTACCTTCTTTAAGGTAGTCACCTGCGCATCAGCATCAGTTATTTCAAGGACATCGTCCATGTTCTCTAAAATTGCTACATCTGTTGAATGAGTTTGATTCATCCAACTAATTACAGGATTACCATCAAGAGATGCTCTTAATAATTCTCGATTCTTTTCTACAATTTCAAAATCATCATTAACGTGTTCTGCTAAATTTAACCCAACAAATGGAGGCTTACTAAAACCACCTCTACGAGTTGTAAAAAATGCATGAACATTTGGAACCTTTAGATCTAATTTAGCCTCTAGTAACTCAACAGTTCCCTCTTGCATAGAGCTATCCTCTTAATAATAATTTTAAAATCTAAACCTTGCTATTTATGATGCCCAAACTATATCATCAGGATTTGCTTGAGTATCTGCCCTTAAAATATCAATTAAACCTAGTATATCCTCTGGTATTGGCGATGAAAAAGACATATCCTCACCGGTAAAAGGATGCTTAAACTCAATCAAGGTTGCATGAAGAGCTTGTCTTGGAAATGTATTTATAGCATGAGTGAATTCAGCAGTGGCATTAGGAATAAACCTTGCACGTTTAGTACTATAAACAGGATCCCCTACTAACGGATGCTTAATATAAGCCATATGCACTCTTATCTGGTGAGTTCTACCAGTTTCAAGTCTTAGGCGCAATCTAGTGTGAGCTCTAAACTTTTCCATAACACGATAATGAGTTATTGCCTCTTTACCTAAGCCCTCAGGTTTTACTGCCATCATAACTCTATTAGTTGAGTGACGACCAATTGGAGCATCAACCGTCCCCCCACCAGTCATATGACCAACAGCAATAGCCTCATACTCACGCACCACATCGTGCTTAGAAATTGCTTTAACTAATTTATGCACAGCCCTTATAGTTTTAGCAATTACCATAAGCCCCGAGGTATCCTTATCAAGACGATGAACTATACCAGCCCTTGGTAAGTCTTTGCTAGCAGGATAATGATAAAGTAACGCATTCATTAACGTACCACTATGACAGCCTGCACCAGGATGCACAGTTAATCCTGCTGGTTTATCCACCACTAAAATATCATCATCTTCATATACAACATTAATTGGGATATTCTCAGGTAGATACGAATCTTCATTTTCAATATGAGCCTTTACTATTACCTCTTGACCTTCACTTACTCGTTCTTTTGGAACAGTATAAACTTTTTGGTCAACAGTTACTAATCCTGCTAAAATCCATTCTTTTAACCTACTACGTGAGTAATCAGAAAAAAGCTCACTTAACGCCTGGTCTAATCTTAAACCATGCATCTTAGATGGAATAACAGTTTTTAATTCAATTTCTTGACTCATAAAGACCTCTTGTAGATACTATTCATTCTAGCATAGTTCAACAAAATTAACTGAAAATTTATCTTTTTAGAAGAACTCTTAAAGAAATATCAATAGAAAAAGGGGACATTACTAAACAAAAAAGCAAATTACCAACATGATTCTCTCTTTGCCATCTTTTATGTTTAGAATATGCTTGATGGTAATAGCCTTAACTTAGGACATAAAAAGATATTTAAAAACACCAATAGTTTTAACAACTATCTGTTCTAATTTAGATAGCTTAAAACTATTTTCAAAAACCTTTAATACCACTGCCGTAGTTTGCGCTTTAGCAATAAATCTCTCATTATTAGAAACTACTACTGCGTACTTTACCCCTTCCCAAACTTTAAAGTCCACCTGAGCATTACCAATATAGCAAATATTATTAGTATCACCAAAAGTTTCTTTAATAAAAGTTAGCTTATTATTACCAGTTAAGTTTACTATGCCATTAGAACCATAAGCATTATCAAATAGACCTATATAACTTGAGATAATATCTACTACCGATTGCGAACTACCTGATACTAAGTAAAGCTTATTTGATGGATCTTGCTTTAATTCTTTTAACCACTCAAGTAACTTATGGTTATATGGAAGCTTCCCAGGATCAAAGGCATAACGATTAGCAAGCTCTTCCTTTAAAAGTGGTCTTTTACCTTTAATATACCAAAAAAGACAAAGCACTAATAAACCAGGATTTCGTTTAATACAAGCAAAAAAAGAGGTAACCGACATATCGTTTTTAATTAACGTGCCATCAAGATCTACACAATAAATCATGTCTTTTCCTCAAGAATTATTTAACTACTCGAAACTATTTAGGGTAATTTAGCTTTGCTATCTTTTTTAATCAAAATTCACATTCAAGAGCTTAGTTGCACGTTCTTTCATATCATTTAGCCCTAGAGCATCATAATTTTTTACTAGTAAGCGCATAGCATCTTCAAGTTGCTCAGAATCTTTAAACATAGCAATTATCTTTTGGCAGTGGCGAGCTGAGGATAAATATGCTCCTTTGCGATGATAAAACATAGCTATGTCATATTCATGGCGAGAAATTTGATTTTTAATAAAAACCATACGAGCACGAGCATCAGGAACGTATAAACTATTAGGATAAGATTTTACAAGTCTATTAAAATCATTAAATGCTTCTTCATAATATGAAGTATCACGATCGTATCTATCGATATGAAAGAAATCTAGGAATCTATCTGTTCCCTTTTGAATATTGGTAAGACCTCTCATATAAAGAAGATAATCGATATGCTCATCAGCAGGATTTAAACGAATAAATTTATCTATTTCTGCTAAAGCTAAATCATTTTCACGTTCTTTATAATAAGTGTAGATTAAATCAAGTTGCACTTGGTGAGCGTATGGACCAAAAGGATAACGACTATCCAGAGCCTCAAGATGATCTCTTGCCGTCTGAAAGTTTTCCTGACTCATGGCAATTGCAGCTTTACTATAAAGCTCTTCTGGTCTTTGATCAGGTACTACATCTTGATTTTTAGTAGAACATCCTACTCCTGCCACACATAGGGTAACAACTGAAAGTGCTAAGATTACCTTTTTAATCATAAATACTACCAATACTATAAAATATACTAGTGATTTTACACTAAAACATTAGCCTTTGCATTATAAATTAGCTAGCTAGTTACGACTTAACTTTTATCTATACCTTTATGACAATTACTCACGTACTATGCCATTTGGTAATAAAATAATTTTACCCACAGTATGACCATCTTCAATGATAGTATGAGCTTTTGCGCCATCTTTAAGATAAAAACTCTCTGAAATATGCACATAAAGCTTCTTTTGAGCTATTTTCTCTAATAAGTTTTGTAACTCTTTAAGATTTGGCTTTACCACCATACCAAGAACTTCTGATGATAAATTGGTAGCTGCAAGTTTCACTGCTTGATAACTCATAGTAGGAACTGAAACCATGCGAGAATTAATATTTAATAATGATAAATTACTAATTGCGCTCTGCCCACCTACTAAATCGATGACTAAATCAGCCTCGCTTTGCCATCTTAAACATTCATCATTAGCGTAATCAGCAACTTCATCAGCGCCTAACTTGCGTAAAAATGGATGATTTACCTTAGAGGCGATAGCTAAAACTCTAGCCCCTGCATCTTTAGCTAGTTGCACGGCAATATGACCTACGCCACCAGCCGCTGCTGAAATTACTACTGTTTCATCACGTTGTAATTTCCCCACCTCAAAAAGTGCCTGGTATGCCGTTAATCCTGCTATAGGTAATGCCCCTGCTTGTTTTATTGTGCAATTCTCAGGAATTTTTACTAAATCTGCTAACTTAAAATTACCAACTGAGGTATAAGCCCCCGCCTCAAGCGGAAAACCTACCATACCACAAACTTTGTCACCTATCTTAAAGTCACCTTGGTAATCTCTTGGCAAGGCAATAATCTCCCCTGCCATATCATAACCAATTACCCATGGAAGTCGGTTCCCTCGAGTCTTAGCAGCAAAGTTTGTTCCTTGACGAATTTTAGTGTCAATTGGATTAACAGAAACCACCAAAACTTTTACTTTAGCCTCATCATCAGCTAAAGGTAAATCGAGAGTTTCTTGACTGAACTTTAAACAAGACACATCACCATAAGAGGTAACTTGTAAAACTGACATGATATATTCCTTGGTTAATCCTTAATTATTCTAATTATAATGTCTCTAGCAAAAAAAGCACATTAAAATTTATTTTCCCTCTAAAATATGAGGATAATGCAAAGATACTTACTTAAATCATATAAATTTAACTATTTCTTGCTATAATCAATATGACTAGATTTTAATATCTTGAGAATAATTCATGAGTACTGATTTTGTATATTCACCACCTTTAGAACCATATTTAGATATCATTTTTGATGATGTAGATTTTATTGTTGTAAATAAACCAAGTGGACTTTTAAGTGTACCTGGCAAAAAAGCAGAACACATCGATAGTGTGCTTTATAGAGTAAGGCAAACAAGTCCTGAGGCGCAAGCTGTTCATCGCTTAGATATGAGTACCTCAGGAGTCTTAGTAGTTGCCAAAAATAAAGAAACTACCGGAATCCTAGGTAAACAATTCCAGGAACGTAAAACTGAAAAAATCTATTATGCCTATGTAGCAGGTATTTTAGAAAAAGATGAGGGCATTGTTGATTTACCTTTATGTGTAGATTGGGAACATAGACCTTTACAACATGTAGACTTTACCAATGGACGCAAAGCAGTAACGCATTATATTAAGCTTTGGCATGATGATAAAAAGACCCTGGTACGTTTAGCTCCTTATACAGGACGCTCTCATCAGCTTAGAGTTCATATGAAAGAATTAGGTCATCCTATTTTAGGTGATCACCTTTACGCCACAGAAGAAATTAGAGCTATGGCTCCTCACCTTCTGCTCCATGCAGGGTATTTGGCGTTTTATCATCCCCGCACCGGAGAAAAACTGAAGTTTACCGCTCCTGCGCCATTTGATATTCCAGTAAAGCTATATTAACTAAGGGATTTATTATGAAAGCAAAAGATAGAATCACCTTTGCCATCGCCTACGATTTTGATGGAACACTTAGTGCCGATAATATGCAAGAATACGATTTTATTCCTAAACTTGGGGTAAGCGCCCAAGAGTTTTGGGAGGAGTCTCGTATTTTAGGCAAAGCGCATCGAGCTGATCCTATCTTAACTTATATGCATCTAATGCTGGAGTATGCCAAAAAGAAAGGCATTCCTATTACGCGTGATAACTTTATGGAAAGTGGTAAAAAAATATCATTCTTTAATGGTATTGATACCTGGTTTGATCGCATATGTAAATATGGTGACACTCTTAATATCAATGTAGAACATTATATTATTTCCTCAGGGCTTCGTGAAATTATTGACGGTTGTTCAATTGCCAATAAGTTTAAAAAGATTTTTGCCTCAAGTTTTATGTATGATGAAAATGGTTGTGCCTCCTGGCCGGCTTTAGCTATTAACTATACTACTAAAACGCAATACCTTTTTAGAATCAATAAAGGAACCTTAGATGAATCGGATCATGAGCTAATCAATAAGTTTATTCCCGATGAAAAACGTCATGTACCATTTAAAAGAATGCTCTTTATTGGTGATGGCTCAACTGATATCCCATCATTTAGACTTATGAAATCACTAGGTGGTCATGCTATTGCAGTTTATAATAAAAACTCAGGTGAAGAGGCTAAAGAACATGTTCGTAGCATTGCCTGTGGAGGACGTAGAGTAACGCTAATTTTTGATACAGATTATTCTGCCAATTCTGCTATTGAAAATGCCGTTAAATCCATTTTACAAAAAGCTGCTGCCGAATATAATCTTTATCGTTTAGAAGAAGATACTAAAAAAGAATTTCATATAATTACCAATTAAGTAATGTTTGTAAATTAGATAGTATTTTTCTTTTCAAAGTATTGAGGCAATGCTCCAAAGCATTGCCTTAAGTTTTAAATTGGCTTTTTTATTTATTTTTGTTATTTATTAGCAGTACCTTTGCTCTTATGGTACTTCTCGAGTACTGAGTATGCTTGGTTTATAACAGCAGCCTTATCAGAATAAACCTTTATCATCTCCTCACTATATCCTTGAGATTTTAATTTATCAGGATGATATCTAAGCATTAACTTTTTATAAGTTTTAGTGATTTCACTAAAGCTTGCATTTTCCGACACCCCTAAAACATCACAAGCATTTTTAATATCATCATGAGGTACATATGCTTGATTATACTGCTCACCATTAGTGCGAGCTTCTTCATAACGGTATCTTGATGAACCTTCTGTAAAGAAGCGCTTAAATTCATATACAGCTTTTGCTTGCTGCATAAATCTATTTAAGAAATAATTCTCAATACCCAAATCATTAGTAATTTGTAATAAACGAGCATATTCATCTTGAGTTATTACCCCATCAGCAAACACTAAAGATACTAAAAACTCAAGTAAGCTAATTTTTCTTTGATGAATATTACCTGTTACTTTACAAAATCTAGCGCAGTATTCTTTGGCATTAAAATCTGATGCACGGCCCTTATCAATATAAGACTCAAACTCTGCTGCAAATTCATAGGAGCGACTACTTATTTCTTCAATAAAAGTATCATTTTGCTCCTTAAGTGATTTACCACTAGCTGCTAGTATATAACCTGCAAGAGCGTATACCAGTTGTTGCATTTCCTTACGTTCATCTTCATTTAATGGTAATGGTCTTGAGTAAGGATTTCTTACTTTATCTAAGACATACGCAATAAAAAATCCTGGTAAAAAGAGGAGAAATAAAATAATCTTTAAAAAGAATGGTAAAATCAGTAATAACTGCAACCATACTACTATGTATATTATACGTATGCCATAACCTAGAATTTTACGAAGCGAATTCATGTCAGTTTATTATCCTTATGGTAATTTTATTTAACGTGGTAAGTGTTATTACTATCTTCTACTTACTTTAGTAAAGTATTTCTTAATCTGGTATCAACCATTGCCAAACGTTCAGCTGTTCCTACATCACACCAAAAGTCTGACATTAGAACTCCCTGCAATTTATTTTGTGCTATCCATTGCTCAAAATAAGGTTTTAATTTCAATTTCTCAATAGGAATATTTAAAAAAGCTTCCTTTTTATAAATACTTATCCCTGAAAAAGTATATAAAGGTGTGCAAATTAAGCGCCCATTCGTTATACCAAAATCCCCTTGCTGATTATGTTTAGGATTTTTTACTAAAAATAAGCACCCAAAGTCATCACCAAGATTAATATCTAAGATCTTTTTATAATCTAGCTCGCTATACACATCGCCATTAACAACAATAAACTCATCTGTTAATAAATGAAGAGCATTAGCTATACCTCCTGCCGTTTCTAAACCACCAGGACCTTCTTGTGAGTACTCAATTCTTACACCAAATTGAGTACCATCCCCCAGAGCCTCTTCAATTAACTTACCTAACCAAGCATGGTTAATAACAATCTCAGTTATGCCAATGGCTTTAAGTTTTTCAATATGATACACAATTAATGGTTTATTATTTACCTTTAATAATGGCTTAGGTAAAGTATCGGTAAGAGGACGCATTCTCTCCCCTCTACCAGCCGCTAAAATCATGGCTTTCATGTAACTAACTTATTTTTATCCTTCTTATTTTTTTAAGCCTTTCTAAGCTTAATAACAAGTGATTACGCTAGTAAGTATATAGCAAAGGACACTTCCTAAACAATATTTTATTACTAACGTAACTATTTACCTTGAAGTTCTAACATAACATTAGGAATAACAAAAGACAACATATAATCACTAAACTCTGATAACTCAGCTACCTTTGGTAATAAATCCTTTAGGTATTCGCAGACTGTTGGAATACTCTTTAAATATTGATGCTTATTATCCCTTATACTTAAGCGATAAAATATACCTAAACATTTTACTAGGCGCTGTATTGCCCAAAAAGTTACTAGCTTTTTAAAATCCTCAAAGGTAATATCACTAAAATCCTTAGCATTAATATATTCATCATAAGCTTTAGCAATTAACTCCTCACGTAAAGTTGGAGTAATTTTACGGTAACAATCATAAAGTAGAGATGCTAAATCATACCCCAAAAAGCCATTACATAAATCTTGATAATCAACTAAGGCTAATTTTTGTGTATTAAGAATCATAATATTACGAGAATGGTAATCTCTATGCATCGCAACTCTTGGAGCAGCCGGGAGAAATTGCTCTAAATATGCTAAAAATACCTTTAATGGTTTTATCGCACACTGCTCTGGGGTCTCTAAATTATTATCATTAACCTTTAATGCATCCGCTAAACACCACTTAGTAAATATCACAAACTCTTTACGTAAAAATGCATAATCAAGAAATTGTAATTCATCTTTTCTAATAGCATAGAATTTTGGTAATTGAGCTATTGCTTTTTCATATAACTCTTTTATAGCTACATTTTTTTTAGTAACACTTAAAGATAAATCATTATCAATAGCTTCTAACCCTTTTGAAAAAGTTTCATCCCCAAAATCTTCTACTAAAAAAAATCCTTGCGTTAGATCTTCTTGATAAATTTGTGGAGCTAATAAATCTACACTACGTAGTAATGGGCTGTAATTGGCAAATTCCTTATTTTTTTGACTATCAGTTGGTGAATCAACTAATATTCCAAATTTAGTCCTATAATACTTACGTGCCGATGCATCACCACTGATTACCTTAGGAGTATCAGTTTGATTTTGCTTTTTTTGGTACCAAGCAAAAAGTTCATTAGTACGCTCTTGCATAACAATATCCTTTAGTTCTATTTCTGTTTTTTTATTATCATAAAAAAAGGGTTCAACAATAAGAACCCTTAAGGAGATTTTTAATTAGCAACAATTACACACAGCTATAACGCTACTTTTTTTTAAATAACAAATCATTAACCGTATGTCCTAAGCGAATGCCACGAGTCTCAAATTTAGTTATTGGTCGATATTGAGGTCTTGGAGCAAAGCAATTTTTTCCGGCTAGATTTTCTAAACGCTCATCTACTTCTAATATTGCTAAAATCTCATCAGCATACTCTTGCCAATCAGTTGCAATATGAATCACCCCATTAGATTTAAGTCTAGGAATAACTAAATCAAGAAATTCCTGTTTAACGATTCTTCTTTTATGATGTCTTGCTTTATGCCAAGGATCAGGAAAAAATAATTGCAAGCGATCTAAAGAGTCTAAAGCTATCATCTGCTCTAACACCTCTATAGCATCATGCTTTATTACTCGCAAATTCTCAACACCATTATCTCTAGCAGCTGCTAAGATGGCACCTATTCCAGGAGTATGCACCTCAATCCCTAAGAAATTGCGCTTGGGAGCATTTTTAGCCATTTCAACTAACGAATGTCCCATCCCAAAACCAATTTCTAATGTTACAGGATTATCATTCCCAAAAATTTCAGCAAAATTTAATAACTCTTCTTGGTATTCAATACCCCACTTTGGCCATAGCTCCGTTATAGCACGAGATTGTCCTTGAGTAAGACGCCCCTCGCGTATCACAAAGCTTCGAATCTTGCGAATAAACTTTCCTTCGTCCTTTGACTCCATACAATAAAGCTTCTCTTTTTAGATGATTTAGTCTCTAGCATTCCATCTATGTAGATGGCACTTTCTTTACTCAAATTCCTAAAAGGAACTTTTATTACCACCTTAATATTAAGGTGGTAACTCCTTGAGTATTTATATAATAACGTAGCAGTTTTTTAAGCGATTACCAAGAAATTAAATTAACTTTAATTCCTGCATTGCACTCTTAATTTCAGCCTTAGTGGCTGCTGATAGAGGCATTACTGGTAAACGGCATTCTTCAGTACATAAACCTAATAAAGATGCTGCATATTTAGCCCCGGCAGGACTTGGTTCTTTAAACATTAGTTTATGAAGTCTCATAAGCTCATCTTGTAGCTCTCTTGCCTTAAGATATTCACCTGCTAAACAGTAAGACTGAACTTGAGCCACAAGCTTTGGTGCGATATTAGCAGTTACACTGATAACACCTTGACCACCTGCAACATCATAACTTACTGCTGTTGAATCTTCACCTGATAACCAAATAAAGTTTGGTTTTTCTACTAACTGTCTTTCAATCCATGGTCTTTCAAGATTACCTGTTGCATCCTTAATACCTATAACTCTTGGTAATTGAGCAAGTTTAGCAACAGTTTCAGGTAAAATATTTACAACAGCACGACCAGGAATGTTATAAAGCACAATAGGAATATTGGTTGCGTCATGAACCATCTTAAAGTGTGCATATAAACCGTCTTGGTTTGGACGATTATAATAACCAGCAACATGCAAAGTTGCATCAGCTCCACATTTCTCAGCAACCTTAGTATATTCAATAGCTTCAACTGGATTATTAGAACCTGCACCAGCAATAATAGGCAATTTGCCCTTAGCTACTTCTGCTGTAATCTGAATTACACGACAATGTTCCTCAGGAGTTAAAGTTGGAGATTCACCTGTTGTACCTACTGGAACAATACCATTTGTTCCTTGTTCAATATGCCAAGAGATTATATGACGAAGTGCCTCTTCATCAAGCTTGCCATCTTTAAAAGGAGTAATCAAGGCAACTATGGAACCACGAATCATTATAAATTCCTCAATCTAAAAGCTGTTAATTTATTGGTCTATTATAACCGAGTGAATTACCCCCTCTTTCGCAAATATCTCAAAATGGGAGCTTCCTAGCTAAAGTAAGATATAAAACTTACTTAAAAGGCTTTTTGTTTTATAGTCTAATAGGCAAATTCCTAACCCAAACGACTTTAATCCACTTATAATAAGTTAATGCTATCAAAGATACTACAAAAAATAACATTAACATATTCACAAGAGGTTTTTAATTATTTAAGGCAATTGTCTTAAATAATAGCAGTTGTTATCTTTTGATACAAGTCTTGTTTTAGATTTCGACCTTTCTTAAATTTATGCATTATATTTAGTAAAAAATTATCAAGTTTAGCTTGTTAGTTATAAGTTTGCTTAAACAGCATATGATACATATTTTATTGCTTAAAAGCCCCAAGTAACACTTAGGGCTTGAGTTTAGTATCAATAAATAAGAAACTACTTTTGTGGTCTTAAGGTTGGGAAGAGAATAACATCTCTAATAGTATGACAATTAGTAAATAACATCACTAATCTATCAATACCAATACCTTCACCAGCTGTTGGAGGTAAACCATGTTCAAGAGCAGTAATAAAGTCTGCGTCATAATACATAGCCTCATCATCACCAGCTTCTTTCTGTTCAACTTGAGCACGGAAACGTTCAGCTTGATCTTGAGCATCATTTAGCTCACTGAAGGCATTACCTAATTCACGACCAGCAATAAAGAACTCAAAACGATCGGTAAAATCTGGGTTCTTATCATTTCTACGAGCTAAAGGTGAAATCTCAAAAGGATATTCTGTAATGAAGGTAGGTTGCTGTAATTTTTCTTCAGCAGTTTCCTCAAAAATTGCAGAAATAAGGTGACCTAACTTCCAAGAACTTAAAAGTTCAACACCTAACTTTTCGCAGATAGCCTTAGCACGATCAAAATCTTCTAAATCTTCTTTTTGAATCCATGGAGCATATTTTAAAATAGCTTCTTTCATGGTTAAACGGTCAAAAGGTTTAGCAAAATCTATTTCAAGTGGTTCTTTACCTTCTTTACCATAAAGAATCTTAGTATCCCCTAATACTTCTAAAGCTAGAGTCTTAAACATATCTTCGGTATAATTGATAAGATCATTATAGTCAGCGTAAGCCATATAGAACTCCATCATGGTAAATTCTGGATTATGTCTTACATCGATACCTTCATTACGGAAATTACGGTTAATTTCAAATACTCTCTCAAAACCACCTACTACTAATCTCTTTAAGAATAATTCAGGAGCAATACGTAAATACATATCCATATCTAACGCATTGTGGTGAGTAATAAATGGACGAGCTGATGCGCCACCTGGGATAGTTTGCATCATTGGAGTTTCAACTTCCATAAATCCATGATCGGTCATATATTTACGAATAGCTGAAATAAGCTTTGAACGAATGATAAAAGTACGGCGTGAATCTTCATTTGCAATCAAATCAAGATATCTTTGACGACATCTTGATTCTTGGTCTACAAGACCTTTGTACTTTTCTGGCAATGGACGTAAAGCTTTAGTTAGTAAACGTACAGATGAACAGTGGATTGATAACTCACCTGTTTTAGTCTTAAATACAAAACCTTCACAGGCAATGATATCACCAAGATCCCATTTCTTAAAATCTTCCTGGTATACTCCTTCTGGTAAATCATCACGAGTAACGTAAATCTGAATTCTACCACCCATATCTTGAATAGTAGCAAATGAAGCTTTACCCATTACACGACGAGTAACCATACGACCTGCAATTTTTACTACAGTCTTATTGGCAATAAGTTCTTCTTCGGACTTATCATCAAATTTTGCGTGTAATTGTGATGAAATGCTATCTCTACGAAAATCATTTGGAAATGGATTTCCTTTGGCTCTTAAAGCATCTAACTTGCTTAAACGCATCGCCATTTCATTATTTAACTCATTTTCTTGAGTTTTCTGTGAGTTTTCCATAAAGTTCCTACTTAAAAAATTAACTAAAGCCCTGCTTTTAGACTTTCTTTGATAAATCCTACAAGATCACCATCAAGCACAGCTTGCGTGTTTCGATCTTCATATCCTGTGCGCAAATCTTTAACTCGAGAATCATCTAATACATATGATCTGATTTGACTGCCCCAGCCAATATCAGCCTTAGAATCTTCTAAAGCTTGTTTTTCCGATTGTTGTTTGCGCAATTGTAATTCATAAAGCTTTGCTTTTAACTGCTTCATAGCAGTAGCACGATTTTGGTGTTGCGATCTTTGATTCTGACACTGTACCACAATATTTGTTGGTAAATGGGTGATTCTCACCGCAGAATCTGTTTTATTAATATGCTGACCACCTGCACCAGAGGCTCTAAAAATATCAATACGAATATCAGCAGGATTAATTTCAATATCTGCTTGTTCTTCCTCTACCTCAGGGTACACAAAAGCAGAACAAAAAGATGTATGCCTACGATTATTCGAATCAAAAGGTGATTTTCTTACTAATCTATGAATCCCAGTTTCGGTACGAAACCAACCATAAGCATAGGAACCAGTAATTTTTACAGTTACTGATTTTATACCTGCAACTTCACCTTCTTGAATATCAATAATTTCAGTTTCAAAGCCTTTACGATCTGCAAATTTTATATACATACGTAGTACCATATTAGCCCAGTCTTGCGCTTCGGTACCACCTGAACCTGATTGAATATCTAAAAAACAATTATTCTCATCATGAGGTTTGCAGAACATTCGTTTAAACTCTAGATCAACTATTGCCTGCTGTAATTTATCTAGTAACTGAAGTAATTCCTGATACATTGCATCATCGTTTTCTTCAATAACCATTTCTAAAAATGTTTGCGCATCTTGCAAATCATTTTCTACAGCTTGACATGAGGTAATTAGTTGTTCTAATGTAAGTTTTTCTTTATTTAAATTTTGCAGTTTTTCTTGATCTTGCCAAATAGCAGGCTCGGCTATCAGCATGTTAACTTCTTCTAAACGCTCTCTTTTTGAATCAAGGTCAAAGATACCCCCAAAGAGATGTCATACGACTTTGATAATCATCGATTCGAGCTTGTACTGAAGTTAATTCCAAGTTTTACCTCTTAATTTATATCTACTAAATTTATAAAACTACACTAACGCATTTAGCACTAGTTACTTTTGCTCTCAATAGCGTGCAATTATAACACCTTTTCTTATTTTTCACATAAAAACTTTGTTTTGAGAAAACTAATCCCCATAAAAAAATGATGTTTCCCCTTTTACCTTTATAATACCTTCAAAAGAGCTCAATAATAACTAATTCTACCCTAATTAATACCTTATAAAAATCTCTAACCAGAGAACGTAACATTACTATTTTTAACCTACATAAAACATTGTATAATAGTTAAAAATTTCACATGTTAGATATTAATTAGGACTTACTATGTTAAGTGAAGATATAACCAATTCTGTTGCTTTAGCTTTAAGCGAAGACTTAGGTGGCGAAGTAGACGCATCATTGGATATTACAGCTCAACTTATTCCAGCTGATCATATAAATGTAGCTCATGTTATCACTCGTGAAGAAGGTGTTTTCTGTGGTAAAGCTTGGGTAGAAGAAGTTTATCGTCAGCTTGGTGGCAATGTTGAACTTACTTGGTTGGTAAAAGACGGCGACGAAGTTGCACCAGGACAAGAGTTATTTAGCATAAAGGGTAATGCACGTATTATGCTCACTGCTGAAAGAACTACTCTTAACTTTGTTCAAACCCTCTCAGGTGTAGCTACTGCTGTTAAAGCTTATGTAAGCAAAATGGAAGGCACCAACTGCGTATTGCTAGATACTCGTAAAACAGTACCAGGTCTTCGTACTGCACTTAAATATGCGGTAGTAGCAGGTGGTGGTCATAATCACCGCATGGGACTTTTTGATGCATATCTTATTAAAGAAAACCACATTATGGCATGTGGCGGTATTAAAGAAGCTATTGAAACTGCCAGAAAACTTAATCCAGGTAAAAAAGTTGAAGTAGAAGTTGAAAACCTTGATGAACTTGCTCAGGCCCTGGAAGCTAAGAGCGATATTATCATGCTTGATAATTTTGATTTACCAACTATTGAGCAAGCAGTAGCAATAACCAATCATCGTGCCAAACTTGAAATAAGTGGTAATGTAAATCTTAATACTATTGCTCGTTACGCAAAAACTGGGGTAGATTATGTCTCAGTAGGCGATCTTACTAAAAACATTAGAGCAATGGATTTATCTATGCGCTTTGAGGCGTAACAAGCTTTGATATTACATTCATCGAGCTTATAAACTCTCATAGCTCGATGAATAATTCTCTGATGTTAATTTTTAACTATTTTCCTTAGCTATCTAAAACCTGCAAAATTCTTTTCTTTATCTAAATCTTTACCTGCAAAGTAACTACTTTACTCTATAAGTTATATCCCTACTTTTAAAAACTTTGACGTTTTGCACAATATTAAACATACGTTAATAGTAAAGGCATGATAAATGTGATAATTATGTAAAAAATGATTTAAAATAATTACAAACAGTTAAGAATACTGTAAAATCATGTATTATAGAATTATTTTCGGTAATTGCAATTTTTTAAAATACTGCAAATTAATGAATTATTCATTTCTTTTGTTTTAAAAAAAAATCAATTATTATCACAGTTATCATTCTATAAAATATATAAACTAATAAAATAAATTGAGGCTTTACAGCCAGCACGGAAAAAAAATTACTTACGCGAGACCTATATGTTTTTCAAAGTATTGTTATACGTCTTAATGGTTATTATTTTAATTGGGCTTCTAGGAAAGATTAATTATAACGCTTCGTTATATGATAAAAATGATAACGCAGTTGAGTTCATTTTCCCAATATGGAATTGGGGCGAGCCTTGGTTCTATGCTAACTTCGATACTAATGGTTCTAATTTCAAAGCACCAGATGATCTTAGATTTAGATGGATTGAAGATACGTTTAAAAAACTCTCTGATAAGCGTGATATCATTTGCCGTGAAAAAGGCACCTCAAGTGAAGAATGCGAATTAGCTGATATTGAGCTTGAAGATTTAAATGAACAGCTTGAAGAAGCTAAACTAGAACTTGAAGATATTATTGAAGAAAAAGGTGATGAAGTTCGTCTTTCTCGTAAATATGAAAAGAAGAAATTTAATTTTTAATCGCTCGTTTTAGTCACACAAAACCAAGTCGCTAGCGATTTGGTTTTTTGAGTTTGTGAAAATCTTTCTGTAAATAGAAAAACATCCTGAGAATTTTTTAAGCAGTGACCTTCCGGTTACTGCTT
>CALXYT010000037.1 GCA_944393045.1 uncultured Succinivibrionaceae bacterium
AATAGATTTTAAATTTTTTGAGAATGCCTTATATCCCCATAGCTAAAGCTAAGGGCTTTACGGCTGGGTTTGGTAAAAATTTAAAGATTTTTGCAAAAATATCTAATCTTACCCTTGAATATTTTACCACTAAAACACATATAATAAGGTAAGAAGAAAATTAGGATTATAAAGTTATGTCTGATAATAATAATGAAACTACTGAAGAAGTGGTAATAGTAACCCCTCAGGAAGAAGAAATAGAAGAATCTTCCTCTGATTTATCAGTTCCTGAACATGAACGTCCAATGCAACTTTTTGTGTTGCCAATTTATGGTCGTCCATTTATGCCAAGTCAGGTAATACCTGTACAGCTTGACAATAAATGGGAGCCAACATTACGTCAGGTGCTAGCAACTCCTCATAAGATGGTAGCTATCGTCGCTTTACCTGAGGAAAGTGCCGAAGAACCATTTGACCCACAAAGCTGTAAGAAGATGGGCTGTTTAGTACGTGTAGTACAAGCTAGAATAGGGAATAACGATATTCAGTTTGTAGCTCAAGGCTTATGCCGTGTGATGGTTGATTCAATCAATTTCACCCATAATGTTTTACGTGCACGTGTATCCTATCCACATACTGCTGTTCCAGAAGCGGAAAGTCCTCAAAGCATCGAAATTAAAGCCTACGCTATGTCTTTAGTTTCTACTATTAAAGAACTTTTACCGCTAAATCCTTTATATTTTGAGGAATTAAAGCAATATTTATCAAGATTTAATCCTAGTGATCCTTCACTTCTTGCTGATTGTGCTGCTTCTATAACTACTTGCGACTCAAGTGAATTACAACAGATTCTTGAAACGGTAGATTTATTGCCAAGATTAAAATATGCCTTAAAGTTACTGCATAATGAAATTCAAGTAGCTAAATTGCATAAGAATATCAAAGATACTGTAACAAATACTTTAACTGAAAAACAACGTGAGTTTTTCTTAAAAGAGCAGTTAAAAGAAATTCAGAAAGAATTAGGGATTACTACTGATGGTCGTTCTGCTGATGTGCAGAAGTTTACTGATAAGTTTAGTAAACTTGATGCCCCAAAATACGTAAAAGAACGTTTTGAGGAAGAATTAAACCGTCTGAAAGTACTTGAACCTGTAAGTCCTGAATATGGTGATACTCGTGATTACCTCTCTTGGCTTACTGATGTGCCTTGGGGCAAATACCAAGAAAGTAAGGTAGATATCGTTAAGGCTCGTAAGATTCTTGAAGAAGATCATGAAGGACTTAAAGATGTAAAAGACCGTATAATCGAATTTTTAGCAATTGGGGCTTATAAGGGCGAGGTTAGTGGTTCAATCTTATTACTTGTAGGTCCTCCTGGCGTTGGTAAAACATCTATTGGTAAATCTATTGCCAAGGCCTTAAATCGCCCGTTCTATCGCTTTAGTTTAGGTGGTATGCGAGATGAAGCTGAAATTAAGGGTCACCGCCGTACTTACGTTAGTGCCTTACCTGGTAAACTTGTTATGGCATTAAAAGAAGCTAAGGTTATGAACCCGGTAATAATGCTTGATGAAATCGATAAACTTGGTAAAAGCTTCCAAGGGGATCCTGCATCGGCTCTACTTGAAACATTAGATCCAGAGCAAAATAACTCTTTCTTGGATCATTACCTTGATTTACGAGTAGATTTATCAAAGTGCTTATTTGTTTGTACTGCCAACTCTATTGATACTATACCTGCGCCATTACTTGACCGTATGGATGCAATTAACCTTTCAGGATATCTTGCAGAGGAAAAGCTTGCTATTGCCAAAGGTCACCTGTTACCTAAAGCACTTAAGAAAGCAGGGGTTACTCGCAAACAGATTAAAATATCCGATCCTTCTTTAAGGAAGATTATCGATGAATATGCTCGCGATGCAGGGGTACGTACCTTAGAAAAGTCACTTGATAAAATTGTACGAAAACTGGTAGTTAAACTTTTAGCTAATAAGCAAGAAATTGAGGAAGCGCAAAAAGATCTTAAGGCTCATCCTGATAAAGAGATGAAAATTCCTGAGGAACTTACTTTCTCAGTAAAACCTACTGATGTAAAAGAGTATTTAGGTGTTGCACCTTTCTCACGTGAAAAAACTTTATCAGGTGTTGGTATTGTGACTGGTCTTGCTTGGACTAGCATGGGAGGCTGTACTTTACCAATAGAAGCTGCGCTTATTGCTCATGGTGAAAATCGTGGCTTTAAACTTACTGGTAACCTTGGGCAGGTTATGAAAGAATCTGCTGATATAGCATTAAGCTTTGTAAGTGCTAATTTAAGCAGACTCGCTCCTAAGGCTGATGCCACTTTCTTTGATAAAGCACTTATCCATCTTCATGTACCAGAAGGTGCTACTCCAAAGGATGGTCCAAGTGCAGGTGTTACTATGGCAAGCGCTTTACTGTCACTTGCAACTAATACACCACCAAAGAAAGGTTATGGAATGACTGGTGAATTATCACTAACTGGTAATGTGCTTGCCATAGGCGGTATTCGTGAAAAAGTTATTGCCGCTAAACGTGTTGGTATTACAAAACTGATTGTTCCTTTAGCTAATAAACAGGATGTTGAAGAATTACCTGATCATGTACGTGATGGGGTAGAATTTAACTATGCCGATACTTATGAAGATGTTGCCAAAGTATTATTTGGTAATACTTTAAAGAAAAATAAAGCATAACAACGTATAATAGTAAGTGTACTTAGTTGCACTTACTTTTTTCTATACCAGATGTTATTAACAACCTTAATAACCCGATAGAGAGTATTCTTTCGGGGTTTTTAATTTTATGTTAGGTAGATTATGAAAATTCTTGCCGATGAAAATATGCCTTTAGTAACGGAGCTTTTTAAGGAATTTGGCGATATTACCTTAAAACATGGACGCAAAATTGAGCCAGCAGATCTAAAAGACATCGATGTGTTATTAGTGCGATCTATTACTAAAGTTAATGACTCCTTACTAAGCATGGCAAATAACTTACAATTTGTGGGTACAGCTACGGCAGGTTTTGATCATATTGATATAGATGCGCTTAAGAGACGTAATATTACCTTTAGTAATGCCCAGGGGTGCAATAAAATTTCAGTGGGTGAATATGTGCTCTCAGGAATTTTATATTTAGCGCATAAGTTTAACCTGAATTTACCCAAATTAAGCATTGGGGTAATTGGAGCCGGATGCACAGGCTCTGAGGTTATAAAAAGAGCTAAGGCATTAGGATTAACAGTTTTAGTATCAGACCCTCCCTTAAAAGAGAGTGATTCTAATAAATATCATGATTATTTAAGTTTTGAGGAATGCTTAAAGGCTGATATTGTAACTTTTCATGTACCTTTAACCAAAGATGGTAAATATCCGACTTACCATATGCTTAATGAAAAAGTTTTAGCTGAATATTTTGCAGGACAAAAATTTATTATTAACGCAAGCCGTGGTGAGGTTTGTGATGACTTTGCGCTTTTAAATAGCTTAAAGAACAATAAAAATCTACACTTAATTAAAGATGTGTGGGAAGGAGAACCTAATATAAGCTGTAAAGAGTTAATTAATTATGCGCTTATTAGTACTCCTCATATTGCAGGTTATTCTTATGAAGGTAAATGCCGTGGCACATATCTCCTTTACCAGAAACTTTGCCAAATGTTAAATAAGGAACCTCGTTTATTAACAAGTTTCTTAAAAGAGCCGATTATTTCAGACATTACTATCAAAGATGTAAACTTAAGTTATGATACTATAAGACGACTCGTGCACCTTGTGTATGACTTAAGACGAGATGGCGATATTTTTTTGCGTGAGTTTAAAGATGGGGAGAGCTTTGATCGTATGCGCAAGCTTTACCCTGAGCGCCGAGAGTTAAGCTCACTAAAAGTAACAGCTCCACAAGCATGTCGTGCTACACTAGGCAATCTTGGTTTTTCTTGTAACTAATAACTTCTCAGTATTAAAGGAATTATTCATGAAAAATTTAAATCTGGCTTTTTATGGCTATCAGTCCGATACTGGTAAAGCATTAATTGAATTATTATCTGATGCGCAATTACCAATAACTCAAATCTATCCCCTTTCCTATAATGCTGATCCTTATGATGCCGTTAATATCTTAGATAAAAACTGCCCTATTAGTGATCCTAATGAATTTGACTATACTAAATGTAATGTCTTAATTTTTATTGGCAGCAAAGGTGATTGCCAAAAAATCATTCCCCAGGCTAAAGAAAATGGCGTAATTATTATCGATGCAAGTCTTAATACTTATGATGAAAAGCCATATGTCTATGTAGAAGGATTAGATAACGAAGAGCTTAAAGACGCCTTTATTGAGCAGCATATTGTACCTATGAACTCATCAGCTACTATGCTTGCCCAAATTCTAAAGCCTGTAACTGAAAACTTAGGTCTCAAACGTGCCATCATTACCTTAATGGAGGCAATTTCAGGGTTAAGTAAAGATGGGGCAAATGAACTTGCGCGTGAAACAGTAGCCCTACTTAATATGCGCCCTATTGAACCAAAATTATTTAATACCCAAGTAGCCTTTAATTTACATACCCAAGTAGGTGATTATACCTCAGATGGCACTACCACGCATGAATATGATTTATTAACAGAAATTCAAAGCGTTATTGGAGATGTGGCAGAAGGCATTAACCTAACATCAATTGTAGTGCCAGTATTTTATGGTCACACAGCATCAATTACCCTTACTACTAAAGAGGAATGCTCTTTAGAAAAATTTAGAAACACCTTAAGTCAGACTAAACTCTTAACACTTATCGATGATGAGGAAATTACCCCAACTACTCATGGCGTAAATGAAGAGACTATTTATATCTCACGTATTAGAGAAGATCGCAATATTCCTAATACCTTTACCTTTACCGCTATTATGGATAATGCCAAGATTGGTCTTGCCTCAAATTGTTTAAGCATTTTAAAAGAATGGGTTAAAGATGATGAAGATGAATATTACTAATTAGTTGTAAGTTTTAATTAAGGTTAAGATCAAAGTTAAACTTTAAGTTTGTTTTCTTATAAGTTTTCCTATTTATGATTAATTATTAGCTCCTTTTATCATTAAAATTTAGTACCAACTTTTGGATTTTCTAAAAACTTGGTAAGTTCTTTCCAAAGCAAACACTAAATATAGTGTTTGCTTTTGCATAAACAATAACGCTGGCGTTATTGTTTTTGTTAAAAAGCAGTTAATACCAACAAGGCTATATCACAACTCTTGCAAGGGATTGCACTTTTTACAAACATTTAAAGGTTAGTTTTTTTAAGGCTTGTTTTAGACTTTTTTAAGTGTTTATCTTTTAAGCAACAGGATTAGATTTTAGTTTTTAAATGTAGTAATTTTACTAAAAATTCCTTACTTTTTTAAAAAACTTGTAATTTATCATCAAACTTTATTTTTTATAATTTGCGTTATCTACTAATGGTTTTAGTGCTTTATCTATACTTTAGTCCTTTAAATAAAAATATCCAATTTTCGAAGTAGCTAATAGATTTATGTTTGTTTCTCTGCTATAATGAATTTATGCTAGTTACTTTTTTTTAAGAGTTTTTAAAAATAGTAGCTATTAAAACAGTCTTAACAAACAAGTATTTAAATATTTATCAAATATTTTTCTATATACACTACATATAAATAGTATAATAACTATAATTATTATAAATTTATACCACGCTAATACTATAACAAAAATAAATTTAAGCTGAAAATTCATTCGCTATTACTTTTTATAGCTCTTAAAGCCTAAGCTTAGATAGTTAAGCTTTGCAGAATATTTTTTTTTGGGAAAGACTAGAGGTGGATTATGGATTTTTCAGATATCTTGTTTAATATTCTTTCTTATTCAAAAGATACGTTACTGTTGCTTGCCCTGCTAGCAATTGTTTTTCTATATCTTGTAATGTTTACAGGTATCTTTGGACCTATGCTATAAGAAATTAGATTTCCTTAAGGAAAGAAGCTTCGCTTTCCTCCTTAAGGGATGTGCGTGAATTTTTTGTTAGGTTTTTATATGAAAACTTCTATTTTAATCCTTACTGCTATTAGCCTAACCTTTTGTGCAGGCGCTTATGCCGATGATTATACATGTAACCCACAAGATAACTCCACTATGGGGATTGTTTCTTGCAACCTTTATGAATATCAAAGCTATGATGCTCTTTTAAATAAAGCTTATAAATCAGCAGAAAAAGCCTGTAACTCAGGAGCTGATTTTGAGGAAGATGCAGATATGGCAAAGATACGACAATTACGCAATAAAGAATGCATTTCAGCTTTAAAAACATCACAGTTAAGCTGGATAAAGTTTCGTGATAACTTTGCGCGCTATAAATCAATCGGCGAAGGCTCCATTACCCAAATTCTTTACTCCTCATTTTTAGCGGAAGAAACCAAAAAGCAGGCATATGCTTTAATTCCTTTAGATGATCCTGATAATCTTCTACCTCAATTTAAGGCCCTTGAGCAGAAGATTAGTAAATTACGCTCAAAGGATGATTAAGTAAATCTTAAACTTTACGCTTTATTAATATACTTTTATAGCAGTAGCTACGAATAAATGTTAAAATTACTAAAATTTTGGAGCTACTTATGAAGTTTTTATTAAATATTCTACCTGCACTTTGTTTCTTTATTGTTTATTACTCATCTCCTCAGGAAAACAGTATTGTTTATGCAACCTTTGCGGTTCTTGCCTCAAGTTTAATTGCTTTTGCGCTCAATTACGCCCTGTTTAAATCAATTAGCCGTATGCAAGTAATTATCTTAGTACTATTACTCTTATTTGCAGCTCCTACTATTTACTTTAATGACCCATCATTTATTAAATGGAAAGTATCTATTGTAAATATTCTTATGGCTCTAGGTCTTGGTGTTTGTCAATTTGGCTTTAAGACTAATATCGCAAAAGCCTTGACAGGTATTGCTAACCCTATTCCTGAAGAGCTCTGGAAAAAATTAACTTTAGCAACTATTGTCTTTTTACTAATGTGTGCTCTATTAAATTACTTCCTAGCTTTTGGGCTTACTGAGTATTTTAATGTAGATGCTAAAAAAGCCGATGATATTTGGGTTAATTATAAAACTTATGGTAATGGCATTTTAAACTTTATTTTTGTGATGGTAGCTTTTAATAAGACATATGAAAAACTAACACCTACCCAAAAGCAAGAATTAGAAACACTTTTAACTTTAGCCAAAGAAAAACACTTAGCTAAGAAAAACTCTAATGATGATAAATAAATATTATCTTATAACTTCTAGTTTAAACATAAATTTAAAGACTTAAAAGGCCTTATTGATTGACAAGCACCATGAAAGCAGATAACCTTTATCTGCTTGCTTTAAAGTAAGAATATTGGTAATTTCTAGCATTCAGGAGAAAGAATAATGTGGTATTTTATTTATGCCGAGGATATTGAAAATTCTAATGAGCTACGTGCCAAGGCAAGACCTGATCATGTTGCACGCTTAAAAGTATTACAGCAAGAAAACCGTCTCCTTTTAGCAGGACCTTTCCCAGCTATTGATAGCGAAGATCCAGGTGAGGCAGGTATGACCGGTTCAACAATTATCGCAAAATTTGCTTCTCTCGATGAGGCTATGGCCTGGGCTAATGATGATCCTTATTGGCATGCAGGTGTTTATAAACAAGGCACAAGTATCGTTAAACCTTTTAAAATTACCGTAAAGATGAATGAGGCCTCATTTTAATGAAAATTACTAAAGCAATCATTCCTGTTGCAGGACTAGGTACTAGAATGTTACCAGCAACTAAGGCTATTCCCAAGGAAATGCTACCTGTTGTTGATAAACCACTAATTCAGTATGTAGTACAAGAATGTATTGATGCTGGTATTAAAACTATCATCTTTATTACTCATTCCTCTAAAAACTCTATCGAAAACCATTTCGATAAGAGTTTTGAGTTAGAGGCAACTTTAGAAAAACGTGTTAAACGTTCTCTCTTAAAAGAAATTCAAGATATTTGCCCTTCTGATGTTTCTATTTTGCATATTCGTCAAGGTGAAACCAAGGGGCTAGCTCATGCTATTTACTGCGCTCGTCCTATGGTTGAAGGTGAACCATTTGTTATTTTATTACCAGATGTCCTACTTCATAAATATACCTATAATCCCAAAACCCAAAATCTTGCCGAAATGGTTAAGCTTTATGAGACTACTGGTATTAGCCAAATCTTAGTGCAGGAAGTTCCCCATGAAAAAACTGAAAACTATGGCGTGGTGGATATTGGGCAAAACATTACCTTAACTCCTGGCTTATCTACCAGAATCTTTAATTTAGTAGAGAAACCACATCCAGATAAGGCTCCTTCTAATTTGGCAGTAGTTGGTAGATATGTGCTAAGCGATGCCATATGGCCACTGTTTAGTCAAACACCTGTCGGGGTAGATGGCGAAATACAGCTTACTGATACATTAAAGATGTTACTTACTACCAATTTAATTCATGCTTATGTAATGCATGGTAGATCGCTTGATTGTGGCTCAAAAATTGGGTATTTAAAAGCAATCGTTGAATACGCTGCCAATGAAGAACACTTAAAAGATGGCTTTTTTAAGATCTTAAGAGATTTTGTGAAGCGCTACGATAATATGGAACTTCCTCATAAGTTTTAATAAGAATGGCTTGATAAGTTTGAGTTTAAATTTCAGTTTTAATTAAACTTATCTTTACTTAATTAAAAATGTTCCCCCCAGAAGTTTTAACTTTGATATGTACCCTCTTTACTGGACAAAATAGTAAAGAGGGTATTTTTAGTGTTTCTTTTGGTTAGAAGCAATGTTAATATGCTTAATATGCACCGCCTTGCCTCTATTTTTAAAGCGCTCAGCTAAAGTTTGGGCAATATAAACACTTCTATGCTGCCCACCTGTGCAACCGATAGCTACGGTTAAGTAACTACGGTTATTACGCTCTAAATAAGGTAACCAGTGATTGAGCATAGAATCTATTTGCTGGATATACTGATTAAACTCAGGATATTGATGAAAGAAATTTATAACATCCTTATCAAGCCCTGTTAATGGTCTAAGCTCCACTACCCAATGAGGGTTTGGTAAAAAACGAGCATCAAACACAAAATCAGCATCTTTAACAAGACCATACTTAAACCCAAAAGACTCAAAGATAATTACTAAATCTTTTTCTTTGCGTCCAAGTACTAAAGTATTAATACTTTCGGCTAACTGATGAATCGAAAGATTAGAAGTATCTACTCTAATATCAGCTAAAGCACTAATGACATCTAAGATATTATGCTCAGCTTTGATAGCCTCCTCAAGCGTTAAATTATTCTTAGCTAGAGGATGGAGTCTTCTGGTTTCTTCATACCTTCTAATTAATGTCTGGTCATCAGCATCTAAAAAGATGCTGATAACCTCATTCTCAGGTAAGGCCTTCATATTTTTTAAGAAGGCTAGTAACTCCTCAGGTTTTTGAGGGACATTACGCACATCGATACTTACCGCCAATTTATCATGTAGCTCACTACTAAGCTTAACAAGCTCAGGTAAGATACTTACTGGTAAATTATCAACACAATAAAAGCCTAAATCTTCCAGCACTCGCAAGGCAACAGTTTTACCTGCCCCACTGCGACCACTTACGATAAATAGCTTCATAACAGCACCTTTTTGTTTTTACTTGCAAGTTTGTTTTTTACTTATGGCTTACAAATCTGCGCAAATTTCTCGAAGTAATCAGGGAAAGTCTTTGAACAGCAATCAGGATCGTTAATGTATACATCAGTCATAAACGATACTAATGAAAAGCACATAGCCATGCGGTGATCATTATAAGTATCTATGGCAACATTCTTTTTTACCTTGCCAGGAATAATTTCTAAATAATCCTCACCCTCTACGCACTCAATCCCTAATTTGGTCAGCTCTGTTGCCATAGCATGTAACCTATCAGTCTCTTTAACACGCCAGTTGCCAACATTACGAATAACTGTTTTACCGCCAGCAAATAAGGCAAGTGGTACAACGGTCATGGCAGCATCAGGGATAGCATTTAAATCTAAATCAACCCCCTTTAATGGAGCGTGCTTACATTCAATGTAATCATCACCAATTGTAACCTTTGCTCCCATTGCGCAAAGTACTTTAGTAAACTTAATATCACCTTGTACGGAGTTTATGCCTACGCCGGTTACACGCACCGAACCTGCAATGGCACCAGCTGCTAAGAAATAACTTGCACCTGATGCATCACCTTCTACTAAGAAAGTTCCAGGTGAGCTATAAGTTTGAGGAGCTTTAATTACAAATTGCTCATAATTATGATTTTCAACCTTCACCCCAAAACTTGCCATCATGCTAATAGTAATATCAATATAAGGGCGAGATACAAGCTCTCCTTTTATATTGATAGTAATATCATGCTCAGCTAAAGGGGCTGCCATAAGTAGTGCTGTTAAGAATTGACTTGAAACGGAACCATCTACCTCAACAATCCCACCCTGTAAATTAGAGCCAACAATTTCAAGTGGCGGATATCCCTCTTTACCTAAATAAGTAACATTTGCGCCAGCCATACGTAAAGCATCAACTAAGTGCGCTATTGGGCGTTCATACATACGCTCCTCACCTGTAAGCACAAACTTACCTTTTGAGGCGCATAAAACAGCAGTAAGAGGACGCATAGCTGTGCCGGCATTGCCTAAAAATAATTCCAAAGTGTCAATGCAATCAAATCTACCGCCATTACCTTTAACAATGCAAGTAGTGCCATTAGCATTTAGCTGATACTCTACGCCAATTTTGGTAAGAGCCTCTAACATTCTTTTAGTGTCATCACTTTGTAGTAAATTGGTAATCTCAGTTGTGCCTTTAGCTAAGGCTGATAATAATAATGCTCTATTAGAAACACTTTTGGAACCTGGTAAATTAACTAACCCTATTGCATGCCCACGCTTTTTTAATTTTAATTGCTTCATACTTTTTTATTTATATTATGTAAGTTATGTTTTAGTGAATCATTAAACCAATCGGCATTTTTAAGCTTTTTCTACTACCTTAGCTTACTAGTTTTTTAACTTTATTTAACTTAATTAAATATGCTTTTTTTAATATCACCTTTTTTGTAAAGTGGCAATAAGCTAATAAACTCAGAAAGCTACGCAATATGCCTTTTAAAATTTAGATCATTATACCAAAAGCGCCAAGCAATTACCTAGTTAATCACAGGATTTTTTATATCGACTACTTTTTTCATAAATGCAAAAAAATAGGGTACTACTTCTATAATTTCCAGAAACAACCTGCACTTTATACAAAAAAGGCACCCGAAGGTGCCTAGTATAGAGTATAAGATTAAATCTTAAACATATTAACTATGTCAATTTGTTCGCTAGCAATCTTATTTAAGTTTTCACTTGAATCTTGAATATTGCTAATACCTTCATAGTTCTTATCAGCTAAAGAACTAATGCGGGTGATATTCTGATTGATTTCATGGGTAGCAATTTCTTGTTCATGTGCTGACTCCACAATCTGT
The DNA here is from genome assembly GCA_944393045.1 of uncultured Succinivibrionaceae bacterium. Taxonomy (GTDB): domain Bacteria; phylum Pseudomonadota; class Gammaproteobacteria; order Enterobacterales; family Succinivibrionaceae; genus HGM20899. The sequence goes on from CALXYT010000037.1 coordinate 11,563, forward strand.
GAGGTCATCTGCTCAATAGTAGTAATATACCCCATAATTTCTTCAATTGCGCTATTAGCTTTAGAAGATTGTGTTAAAGAAGAGGCCATTTCTTCATTACAGGTACCGATTACTGATACGGCACGTGAAATAGTGGTTCTTAATTCAGAAATAACTTGAGTAATTTCCTTAGTAGATTCACTAGTTCTATTAGCTAAGGTTCTTACCTCATCAGCTACAACCGCAAAGCCTCTACCATGCTCACCAGCACGAGCTGCCTCAATAGCTGCGTTTAAAGCTAATAAGTTAGTTTGTTCAGCAATATTAGTAATTACCGATACAACATGACCTATCTTATCACCCATCTGATTTACTGAGGAAATAGCGGCAGAAGTTTCTTTAAGTCTGCTGTCAAGAGTATGAGTAGTAGTAATATTCTCACTCATAATATTACGACCTTGTTCTGAAACATTACCAACATTGGTAACCTCATTTAAAGTCTTTTGCGCTGAATCAACTACTTGGGCTAAAGTCTGTTCAAGCTCTGAGGTAGATGAAGCAATCATAAATGCCTCTTTACGCTGCACATCTAAAGCCTCATTAGATTCACGCACTACTGATAGGTTCTTATCAGCTGTATGACGTAATGAATCTACGGCATTTTTTAATCTGCTTACTACATCACGAGTCTGATCAATCATCTTATTAACGCTGCGAGCTAACTGCGCAAACTCATCTTTAGCATTATCTTCATAGCTATCTGTTAAATCACCTCCTGCTGCCTTATCAATTAGCGCAATAAGTTTCTCTAACGGACCTCTGATGCTGCGAGCCAGACTTACCGAAATAACAACGGCAATAATGATTACTAACATAAGCCCCCCAAAGATTACCTCTAAAGAAGTGATGATATTAGCATTTACCTCCTGGGCTGCAAATTTAGCAAATGAATCAGCATGAGCTTGTAACTCAGCTAAAGTATTGCGAGCCTGAATAATATAAGAATTACTATCATATGCTTGTTTATCAAGATTTTCTTTTTGTTTTGCTAATTCATAGCTACGATAAAGCACACCTTCCTTTGTAGACGCCTCTTTATAAATTGGGATAAAGAAGGCATTTTCATGATCAGTAGCAAAACCAGGGGCATCAGTCGTAATAATAGCAACTATATCCTTAAAGCGAGTAATAATACCTTGATTATCTTTATAATACTTTAAGACATCATCTGAATTTTGAGCATTAAATGCCAAATGAAGTTTCTGTTCAAGCTCAGTTCTTACTGCTGTTAAATCAAAAGATTGCTTGGTAAGGAAAGAATCATCGATACGTGAAATAAAACCTACCACATTTACAGCCATAGTGTTAATTAGGGAGAATAACTGCGCCTGCGCTGCTTCTGTTTTTGTTTTTTCTACAAGATATGCTTTACGAGCACTTGCAATATTTTCAGTTTCAGCCAGGTAACTAGAGACGTATTGAGTAACTTTATCCAACAGTGTTTCAGTGCCTTGATAATCAGGCTGCACTGTTTGGAGCTTTTTATCAAAAGCAGCTAATGAATTAGCATCATCAGCAACAAGCTTTAAATTGCTTAGTGCTTTTCTAAGATTTGCACGATTTAAATTAAACTGTGATTCATACTGTTCCACCACTTCCGGTGTTTGAGCATTGGTGATGCGTAATAATGACTGATTAGCTTGATACATTGCAACCTCAAGCCTAATAGCTTGCGTGCTTATTGGCATCGATTCATTTTCAACCGAACTATAAGCAGTTGAAATAGTGTTCTGCGTGAAATAAGTAATCACTGAAGAACATGCAAATACAATTATAACTATTGCAAATGAAAGATAAATTCTTAGAAGTAATGATAGATTACGTAACTTCGTTTTAGTTAATAATTTACTCATACTCATAAAACCATCCGATGTTGTCTGTTTTTTCCGTCCGTAATGCCCAAAAAATAAACCTGATAGCCTTAGTTTAAATGGATTTATGGTAGATTTAACCTTGGTTTATTTCTTTTAAGTAAAACCTACTACAAAAACATTATCCTTCTTTACCTAACAATGTTAAGAAAATTTAAAGGCCCATACATAATATATTACACAATTTATCTTGTATAACAGTAAGAAACTTCAAGAAAAGAACTATCAGATCATAACAATATGCTTAAGATCAATATTTATGTAATAATTACGAATTTTTTTTCATGAAAACCTAAATTAAAGTTTAATAAAGTGCAAAAAAAACGGTTGATTCCTTTAAATTGATGCTCTTTAAAACCACCATAACACTTTATAATAGGAAGCTTGGCTACTCAAGTTAAATCAAGTATAAAGATCTCCATTTTGGAGAGAGGTGCAAAATTTTCACATCAAAATTACGATAATTACGCTGGTTTTAATCAAGTTTTTATGGGAAATTTTTTGGGGATACCTAGTGTTTTGGGAAAGTTTTAGGATTTGGGGGATGAGTGTCAGATTTGAGTGTTTTTTTGTTTTTTTAGGGGGATGATTGAGTTAAGTAAGGTAAGGTTACACCTTACCTTACTTTTTTAAGATAAAGCTTTAATATATTCTAAGAAGCTTTCAACGTAAAATAAGCCTTTAAGACCTGTTGCAATCATTTCAATACCGATTGAAAGCATAATAATACCCATAATACGAGTAACAATGTTAATACCAGTTGTCCCCATAAGTCTTATCATAAGATGGGAGCTTAAAAATATTAAAAATGAAAATATGGAAAACACTGCAATTACTAACATACAGCCTAAAAATCCTATGGTACTTTGACTAATTTGGCTGCTGAAAACAATTGTAGAACTAATTGCGCCAGGTCCTGCCATAAGAGGCATAGCTAAAGGAACAACAGCAATGGATTCCTTAATTTTTGCTTCTTCTTTTTCTTCTATATTAGCTCTACCTTGTTCAAGTCGCCCTTGCAACATAACAAGCGCCACACTTACTATCATAATGCCACCAGCAATCCTAAAAGAATCTAAGGAAATGGAGAACCATTCCAGGATCATTCTACCAAAGAACATTGATACCACTAAAATTATGGCAACTGCTGCATTTGCAGTAATATTAGTTTTTAAGCACTCAGCTTTAGTATTTTGGCTAGTCAGTGCGGAAAATACTGGTAATAAACCAATAGGATTAATTATCGCAACCAAACCTATAAAGTATTTGAAAAAAATTGTATAGTCCATATTTTTCCCCAGTATTAAACTTTTAAGCTTCTCAGTATGTCAGGCGTGCTTTAGGCTTATCTTCTTAATTTTACTTTTCTTGTGATTTAGCCTCTTCTTTAGCTAATTGTTCCTTTTTAGCTTTTTCTGCTTTACGGCGCTCGATTTCTTGTTTTAACGCATCAGAAAACTCAAAATCGCAAGTATTAGCCCCCTCAAAATTTGTTGTTTGATAATGATATTCTCTTGCGCGCATAATAAATTCATGTTTGCGCTCTCTACGCTCTTTAGTATTAAAATACCACTGCTGAAGATAAGTTAGGTTAATTGAGAAATTATGATAGCGCATATCCTCCCCAAAAACCAAGACGCCACAATTTATGGCCATATCTAGGTGATCGCGAATTCTAAGCACTTTATCTTTATCATTTAAATCAACATGCAAAATATCATCAAAGACTCTAGCATGTTGGTTCATAACTAACTGCTCTTCTTTAGTTATCATTTGATGCCATTCTTGTTTCATGCGCTCTTCAATTTCATCACGAATGCCGTTATTATCTTTATCGATGCCAACTAAAGTTTCATCATAAATTGAAAGATCTTTTTCATCTCTCTTTTTACAACCGGTAAGACTTACTGCTAGCAATAAGGCAATGATAAGCGCACTTACTGAAAATCTCTTAGCTACCAAATTTTTTTGAGCTGTCAACATAACAACAATTCCTATAATTTATTATATTATAACCAGTTATCTTTTATTCTTGCCTACTTTGCGATTTTGCAAGATTTTTACATTTTTAACTTTTGGTAAAGTGTTCTTACCCATGCCTTTATGATCCTCGGGAGGAACCAGAGCCTCTTTATTGTGACCTATTAGATAATCTAATTGTAAATCTCTAAGTACCTCACGAATAAGCTTAAAATTAGCACTATCATGATAGCGTAATATCGCTTTTTGTACTCTGCGGGCAATCTCCCCTTTTACCACAAACACCTCTTCTTTTGATTGTGGTGTTATATGGTTATAAGGGTTGATATTGGTGTAATACATTGTCGTAGCACCTGCCATTGGCGTTGGGTAGAAGTTTTGTACTTGATCGACTCTAAAGCCATTCTTTTTAAGCCATAAAGCAAGTTTTATCATCGATAAAATCGTCGATCCCGGATGCGATGCCATAAAGTATGGTATTAAATATTGCTTTTTATTAGCAGCCTGGGAGTAACTGTCAAATAATGCTTTAAAACGATAATAAATGTCAACTTTTGGTTTTAGCATCATCTCAAGCACCTCAGGCTCAGTATGCTCAGGAGCTATTTTTAAATACCCGCCTACATGATGCATAATTAACTCTTTAACATATCTCTTATCTAAAAGCGCTAAATCAATTCTTACCCCAGATGCAACTAACACCTTTTTTATATATGGTAATTCCCTTGCACTTTTATACAGGGCAATAAGTTCAGAGTGATCTGTTTTTAAGAACTTACAGGGCTCAGGATATAAACATGAAACTTTACGGCAAACATTGCGAGCTTTCTCATTAGTACAGCCAAGCTTATACATATTGGCACTAGGGCCTCCTAAATCAGAAATTACCCCGGTAAAGCCAGGAGTTTTATTTTTAATCTCCTCAATTTCTTCAAGCACATTACTTTGCGATCTACTTTGAATAAATTTGCCCTCATGCGCCACAATAGAGCAAAAACTACATCCCCCAAAACATCCACGCATTAACGAAACAGACGTTTTTATCATCTCAAGCGCTGGAATTTCTTTACCCTCATATATTGGGTGTGGTGCTCTTTGGTATTTAATAGCGTAAACATAATCCATTTCCTCCTCACTTAAAGGCCAAGCAGGAGGATTTACCCAAACATATCTTTCACCATGTTTTTGCATTAGTGCTCTTGCGCAGTAAGGATTAGTTTCATGAAGCAGAATACTTGCTGCATGAGCATATAAAAGCTTATCGTTTTTTACCTTATCAGCACCAGGAAGGAGAATATACTCTAAATTATGCTCTTTAACATAAGGCTTAACTGAGCGCTCATAGTTTAAGCGATCCTCAAGTTTTTTTGGTGCAAGGTTATCTTTAGGACTATTATCTTGCGTGTTGGAACAATCATCTATGTTCTTATTTTCTTCTTTAATAAAATCAATCGTTAAATTACTTTGTTTATTATGCTTTGTGCACTCGGTATTATAGGGATTAGCAAAAACCTGTGGGTCAATAGCATTAGGTTTTGCTACATTTCTAAAATCAACCCCGTAATAATCATCTAGGGCATCATTAACCATAATAGCAGTACCACGGATATCTTTTAAATCCTTAACACTCTCACCTAATGATAAACGATAAGCAATTTCTGCCATTGGGCGCTCACCGTTACCGTACACTAAAATATCGGCTTTACTATCGGCTAAAATGGAGTTTTTTACCGTATCAGACCAGTAATCATAATGGGCAATACGGCGTAATGAGGACTCAATACCGCCTATAACAATTACTACATCTTTAAAAGCTTCTCTCAGGCGCTGCGTATAGACTGTTACTGCATGATCAGGTCTTTTACCAGCCTCGCCATTTGGGGTATAAGCATCATCAGTTCTTATTTTACGGTCAGCAGTATAATGGTTTATCATCGAATCCATATTACCTGCCGTTACCCCAAAAAATAAGTTTGGTTTACCTAATTTCATAAAATCAGCAGTACTATGCCAATCAGGCTGACTAATCACCCCTACTCTAAACCCCATTAGTTCTAAATAACGACCAACAATCGCTGTACAAAAACTTGGATGGTCAATATAAGCATCACCACTAACTAAAATAATATCGCAACTATCCCAACCAAGGTTATCCATTTCTTCCCTGGTCATTGGTAAAAAAGGAGCTGGTAATAAATCGATAGCCCAGTATTTTGGATAGTCTCTAATATCAGCAAAGCGCGTTTGCTTAGTTCTCTTACTCATGGCTCTACTCTATAAGTTAAGTGACTGAAAAAATTAAGTACATAAGGGAATATTATATCATATGATTGATTTACAAACGTAAATAATAATTCCTGCTATAGATTAACGATCATTATTGCGAAAATATGCTCAGATATTTATAATTTGCGTGTATTTGTTACAATTTTTTACTATCCTGCCCTTTTATGCAGGTATCTGATATTCTCCTTAATAGTTTAGGAAAAACATATGATTTCAAAAGTACAAATTCCAGCAGATGGCACAAAAATTACCTCTGACAGTAATGGTGTATTAACTGTTCCTAATAACCCTATCATTCCTTACATTGAAGGTGATGGTATCGGTGCTGATATTACCCCTGCTATGCTTAAGGTAGTAAATGCAGCTGTAAATAAAGCTTACCAAGGCAAGCGTGAAATTAAGTGGATGGAAATCTTCGCAGGAGAAAAATCTACTAAGGTTTACGGTGATAATGTATGGCTACCTGAGGAAACATATGACTTTATTAAAGATTACTGCGTAGCTATTAAGGGACCATTAACTACTCCTGTTGGTGGTGGTATTCGCTCTTTAAATGTATCATTACGCCAAACATTGGATCTTTATATCTGCTTGCGTCCAGTTCGTTACTTTACAGGTGTTCCAAGCCCTGTTAAGCATCCAGAATTAACCGATATGGTAATCTTTAGAGAAAATGCTGAAGATATCTATGCAGGTATTGAATGGGAGGCTAATTCTGAAGGCGCTAAAAAACTTATTAACTTCCTTGAAACTGAAATGAAAGTTAATAAGATTCGTTTTACTCAAACTTGCGGTATTGGCGTAAAACCAATGTCAAAAGCTGGTTCTGAAAGATTAATTGGGGCAGCTATTCAGTATGCTATCGATAATGATCGCAAGAGTGTAACAATCGTGCATAAAGGCAATATCATGAAGTTTACTGAAGGAGCCTTTAAGAAATGGGGTTATGAACTTGCCTGCAATAAGTTTGGAGCAAAAGATGTTGATGGCGTAGTAAGCTTAACTAATCCAAAGACTGGTAAGCAGATTGTAATTAAAGACTGCATTGCTGACGCTTTCTTACAAAACATTCTTCTTTACCCACAAGATTATGATGTAGTATGCGCTATGAACCTCAATGGTGACTATATCTCCGATGCTCTAGCAGCACAGGTTGGTGGTATCGGTATTGCTCCAGGTGCTAATATCGGTACTGGTGTGGCACTCTTTGAGGCAACCCATGGTACAGCTCCAAAGCTTGCAGGTCAGCAAAAGGCAAATCCAGGTTCAATTATTTTATCTGCTGAAATGCTTCTTCGTCACATTGGCTGGACCGAGGCCGCTGATTTAATCATTAGTGGTATGGAAAAAGCTATTAGTAATAAGACCGTTACCATTGATTTCTACTCTCAAATGGAAAATGCAACCTTACGCTCTACAGGCGAATTTGCTGATGATATTATTAGTAATATGTAATTAAGGTTTAGGACAGGCTTAAAGTTTTTGGTTTTAAGCATGCTTAAATTGTTATTATCCCCTTACAGTATCATGCTTTAAGGGGATTTTTACCAAACCCAGCCGTAAAGCCCCCTAGCTTTAGCTATGGGGATATAAGGCATTCTCAAAAAATTTAAAATCT